>JACPFE010000414.1 GCA_016183145.1 Deltaproteobacteria bacterium
AGTTCGAAGTAGCCGACGACGAATGCCCAGGTAAAAAGAGCCACCAGAATCGCCGGTAGCCAGTTGGCCCGGCCTTCGAATCGCGCGAAGAGCAAAACAAACAGCGGCACCGCGAAGCGAAAACCAATCAGAAGGATTGCCACCGCGGCAAGAATGAGCCAGCCGATCAAGGCGGCGACGTGCGACGGCGCGTATTTCGCCTCGCGGATCTCGTCGATGTTCGGTTCGTTAGCAGACGAATCACCCAGGTGAACATCCGCCCCTCTCAAGATGGAGGGCTTCCAGACCGCCAGAATAGAGAGCGCCACCAGGACGGCGGTCGGTATCCCGATGGCCAGAGGAAACATCCGCGAGTTGCGCCCGTAACCGAGCGCCAGGATCACGCAATAGAGCGTAAAGACCAGCATGACCAGGTTGAGGATCGTCGCGCCTTCAAGCAGCTTTTTCATGTCTTCTTTCCTGCTCCAGCAAGCGGCCTTTTAGAACCGGATAGAGCGCGACTGCGATAGAGCTTAGCAGCAAAATTAAAGAGACCGGCGATTTGAAAAAAATTAGCGGGCTCCCTTCCGAGATATAAAGCGCCTGAACGAAGGCCAACTCGGCCGATCCCGCCAGGAGAAAACCGATGATCACCGGCAGCAATGAATAGCCGTGACTGACGAGGAAAAAGCCGAAAACGCCGCTGCCGATCGTGACCAGCACGTCCCAATAGTTTTGCCGCACCGCGAAAGAGCCGGCCAGTATCAGCACGACGATGACCGGCATGACCAGCCCCATCGGCATAGTAGTGATGCGGGCGAGCCAGCGGGCGATCAGAAAACCGACGAAGCAGGAGAAAATCGTCCCGGCCACCAGTCCAAAAACCACCACCCAGACGATTTCCATATGTTCTCTCATGAGCCAGGGTCCCACGGGAATCCCATGCAAGGTCAAGCCGGCCATCAATACAGCCATCGCCGCCGAGCCGGGAATGCCGAACGCCAAGGTCGGCACCGCATCGCCGCCGTAGGTGGCGTTGTTGCTGCTTTCGGCGGCGATAAGACCCTCGATGGAACCTTTACCGATCATCGGATCTTTCGAGATCTGCGCCGTCATCGCATAGGCGACGACGTTGGAGACGCTGCCGCCGACACCTGGAGCGATGCCTACGATAATTCCCACCACTGAGCTCCGGACAAGCGTCCAGGGATACAAAAATACATCTTTCACGCCCTGCCATGCCCCCTGGAATCCAACATGTTCGATCTCCGCAACCGTCACACCTTTCCTAGCCTCCATGCCGGAACGGATAGCCTCGCTCAGGCCGAAGATGCCCGTGAGGAACGCTACGTCTTGGATGCCGTCCCAGAGATATTGCGAACTGCCGAGAGGGAAACGGAAAACGCCGGTGACGGAAGAAAACCCGACAAGAGAAAGAAGGACACCGACGCCCGCCGCGGCGAGCCCGCGGATCATATTTTGTTGAACGGCGTAGGCGATGGTGACCATGCCGAGCAGAACCAGCATGAAAGTCTCCGGTGGTCCGAACAACAAAACGACTGGCTTGACGATCGGGATGCTTACCACCAAAGAAGCGATACCGATCAGTCCGCCCAGCGCCGAAGCGGTCGCCGAAATCGACAGAGCGCGAGACCCTTCCCCTCTTTTCGCCATCGGATAGCCTTCGATGGTCGTGGCGGCGTTTGCGGGAGTCCCGGGAATGTTGACGAGGATAGCCGGGATGGCACCGCCATAGGTTGCCGAGGCGCATATCGCGCTCAGAAAATAAATTGCAGTGAGCCGGTCCATGCCGAAGGTAAAAGGCAATGCCACGGCCATAGCCTGGATGTTGCCGAGTCCGGGCAAGATGCCGGCCACCAAACCGATGATCGATCCCAGGATTACAAATCCGATGACCTGGGAATTAACCAGCGCCGCGAGCGCGGGAGCGATTCCCTCAAACATGCCGCTCACGCTTACTGCGTCTTGGCCGCCGCTTCTTTCAGATCCGAGGCGTACTTCGAGAAAAGCCCGCTTAGGCTGGACACGAGCTGCTGCGTTCGTTTTGCATCGGCATAGGTCGGCGTGAAGCCAGCCGCCTTGACCGCCTCCAAGAATTCATTGTCGCGGTACAATTTGGCTTGGGCGTCACGAAATACGCTGGTCAATTCAGCCGACGTCCCGGGAGGCAGGAAATAGACTAGACTGATCTCAAGCTCCAGATTGTAGCCTTGCTCCTTAGAGGTCGGAACATTCGGCCAGAGCGTCTGGCGATCGCTGCTAAAAACTGCAACAGGGCGAGCCCCGTCTTTCAAGTAACGGTTGGTAAATTCAATGCCGAACGATACAGCCTCGCAGTCGCCACGCAGCAGCCCGGCCATAGCGGTGGGCGCGCCTTTGAATCCAGGGATCAAGCGCATGGGAATACCAATCGCTCTGGTTTGAATGACGATGTAAGACATGTCCATTCCCGTGGTGGCACAAAAAGGAACGGGCTTGCCGGCTTTCTTCAAGTCATCGAGGGTTTTGTATGGGACCTTGGGGCCAACCGAAGTTGTGTAGGGCTGGTGATAGGTGGACGCCGACAGATGAAACTTCGAGAAGTCAAAACCGGCCCCCTCAATGCCGTAGAGAGCTTCGTTCGCCAATGCATCTGGAGTGTAGGCTCCTCCAATAGTGGAGCCATCCGGCTTGGAACGGTAAACGGTTTGGACCCCCGCCCGCCCTCCGGCGCCGGCGTCGTTCTTCACAACAAAAGTAGGAGAGCCCGGCAGATACTTGGGCAGGAAGCGCGCGACGACACGGGTCTGGATATCGGCGCCGGTTCCCGGAATGTAGGGAATGACGAAATTGATTGTCGATGGAAGAGCAGGCGTCTTGGCCGGCTGGGCCATCGCCCCTTGATAAACGCCCAACAGGATCGAAATACTGGCGAGCGCAGCGAATGAGAATCTAACCGGATAGATCATCGAACACCTCCTGGCAAAAAATAGCTTGTTTGATCGGCTATGCGACTTTCCAACTAAGCCGAACACCCTCAGGGATCCGCGACCGCAAGACAGGCGCGTTGCGCTTTTTATGCTCGGAGTGCTCGGCAAGAGGTAGACCCCTACTCCATCTGCGCAATGCGCGTGCCACCGATTCCGACTCACCGATCTGCTCCGAAAAAGCTTGCCCATCAGAGCCGTTGCCCGCCAATGGCAATATCACAGTCTGGAAAAAAGGAGTAGATTTTTTTAATTTTGGGAAACAATTGCATCCGACGGGCGGGTTTGTTAATCCTGATTCCGCCCACAATTTGTTCGCCATCATTCACCGCAAAGGGGATTCTCTATGGCCCAAATAGTATCTATCATCGGCATCACCCATAACCCTTTCATGCCGCGCCTGTTCAAGCAGCCGCAGCAACCGCCCGGAATCACGAAGGTCAAAGAGCGCATCGAGATGATGCGCCAGAAGCTCGCCGAGGCGAGGCCCGACGTGCTGATCACCATCGGCAACGACCATCTGCATCAGTTTTTCATGGACAACATGCCCGCCTTCATGATCGGCAAGATGGATCAGTACGACGGCACTTATTACGACGAGA
Source organism: Deltaproteobacteria bacterium (assembly GCA_016183145.1). Classification (GTDB taxonomy): domain Bacteria; phylum Desulfobacterota; class Binatia; order UBA9968; family UBA9968; genus JACPFE01. The sequence continues at coordinate 3,569 of JACPFE010000414.1, forward strand.
TCCGCGAGTTCGACCTGCCGACCTGCAAGCTCGCCGGCGACCTGGAGTTGTCCGATGCGATCATGGAGGGAGCCTTCGACCGCGGCGTCGACTTCGCTTACTCGAACGAATTGACCATCGACCACTCGATAATCGTGCCGATGTTGTTTGTCCGCCCCGAAATGGATATTCCCATCGTGCCGATCCTGACCAACTGCATCGCCCCGCCGATGCCTCGGCCGAAGCGCTTCTACGAAGTCGGCCAAGCGATCCGCGCTGCCATCGACAGTCTCTCAACCAACAAGCGCATCGGCGTGCTGGTCAGCGGTCATCTATCATTGGAAATCGGCGGACCGAAACAATTCGAGCGCCATTTGACGGACCCGAACTTCGACGCTGCCGCCGTCGGCTGGATCGTCAACGGCGACATCGAAAGCGCTGCGAATGGCTGCACGCCTGAGAAAATGATGAAAGCCGGCAACATGACCACCGGCTATCTGAATTTTCTCATGATGATGGGCGTGGCGAATGCCACCGAGCCATCCTACGCCGAAGGCCTGGATGCCGGCTTTCCGGCGATTCCGTTTTTCAGTTGGGATGAAAAGAGGTAAAAGCAATGGATTGGAAAATTCTCTCAACTGTTTTTACTTCCGTCTTCATCGCCGAATTAGGCGACAAGACACAACTGGCCACGATGTTGTTCGCTTCGGACAAGGACATCAGCAAACTCACGGTCTTTGCCGGCGCTGCGTTGGCGCTCATTCTCACGTCTGCGCTCGGCGTTGTCGCAGGCTCGGCCGTATCGCAATACGTCAGTGAAAAATTCTTGCATTACCTGGCGGGACTCGGGTTTATCGCCATCGGGGTTTGGACTCTGGTGAAAGCATAGCTACGACATAACAAAGGCGCTCTTACTCTTGAAGGCATCGCGTGAACTCCTTCGAGGTCATCAGTGATATCACCGACATTGAAACAATTGCCGTAAGCACCTCGGTTCGCGAGCTGACGCGGCTTCGCAAGCAGTACGGCTCTGGCCGCTGGCGCAAATTGAAAGGAATCGCTATGATTCGTCTCAGAACTGGCCGCGTTAGACGCGCGGAACTCCATTGGTATGAGGCACACGGGATCGGCAGAAAAGAATTAAAGCGCAAACGATATTTGGATTAAGACGATGAAATTAAATAAATGCCTGAAGGCTCGCTTTGCCATCTGCGTCGATAATTCAGAGTACTCAGCGTCGCTCGAGCTGCACAAATTATACCGCGTGATTCCAGACGAGGATGCAAAAAAGGACGGTGACTTGCGGATTATCGACGAGAGCGGTGAAGACTACCTTTATCCGGCTGACTACTTCCTGTTAATCGATATCCCTCGCGGCACCGCCCAGTCCTTAAATAAGTCGTTCACTCGCCGCGCCTGACAAGATGATTCAGTCGGGCAACATGATCAGTGGCTATCTGGATTTCTTGACGATGATGGGTGTCGCCAATTCCACCAAGCCATCGTGTGCGGAAGAATTGGACGCGGGCTTTCCGGCGATACCGTTTTTTTCCTGGGAAGCACCGTAGCTGAGCCTTTGGAAGCAAAGGACGCGCGAAATCAACACCCAGCCCGTAATCCTAGCCGTACGGGACATTCGCTCAGCGTGGATATACCGCGGGCTAATATCTGGTTAGGCCGATCCCGCATTCCGCCTTGACGAATATACGATTTGTATATACACTATCGACGTGAGGTTTACGTGGCGCGAAGCCAAGCGAAGAACGAATCTCAAGGATCACGGATTTGATTTTGCCGATACTCAAGAAGTCTTTGCTGGCCCGACTTTCACGTTCGAGGACGATCGATTTCGCTATGCTGAACAGCGCTTTGTCACGCTCGGCCTCCTGAAAGGCATTTGCGTTTCGCTGGTGCATACAGAGACGCCGGATCGCATTCATATCATCTCATTCCGAAAGGCGACAAAAAATGAGCAGATCATCTTCTTCCAAAGCATCTAAGACCGATTGGCCGCGCATCAAAGCGATGAAAGACAAAGACATCACTTTGACCGGCGAGCATCCGGCAGCCGAGGTGAAACATATCGCGCGCGGAATTGCTCGCCGAGGGTTGCAGCCGATTTCCCCGAAGGCATCGATTTCCCTGCGCGTGGACGCTGATGTGCTAGAGTGGTTCAAAGCTAAGGGGGCGGGGTATCAAACCCGCATGAACGCAGTGCTCCGGGCATTCAAGGAAGCCTCGGCCTAAAAAACCGCTGCAGAGGAACGCGGCCCGGGTGGCGGTTCTGAAGAACTCTGATAGTGCACGTTTGGGGCCGCGCCCCCGAGCGGGAGCGTTGAGCCCCAAAAAAATGATACTCGATCCGCACTCAGCAGCGCAGTTCATTCAGGGTTACAAGACGCTGTTGCTTGAAATCGACGCTGAGGTATCTGGAAACGGCGCGCTAGGTGAACTCGAAAAACTCGTCGCCGCGCGGGAACAATTGCGCAAAGACCGGTCCCTTCTAAAAAAAGGGCTAGATCGAATGAAGGCTAAGAACCTTGACATATCTTCCGCGGTTATCCAAGCCGTCGAGGACCTCCAGATTGAGAGGTGGATATATCTGCGAGACACGAAGCATCATTCGATTTTTATCCACCCCAAAGGCCATTCCGCCTTCGGTGTCGTTGGACTCACCGATCCTATTCGAGACATTGTTGGGTGTACCGGCGTAGTCATGGAAACTGGTCTCGCTCGCTACTGCGGCCGCTTCGTCTGCGACGGACTTATCTCCGGAGCGATCCTTCTCGGACCGAACTATCGTAAAAGCTTCGGCCGCACGTTCAGTTCACTCAAAACAGAAGGGCACTTCCATGTTACGTGCGAGACCTAACCCAGCGCATCGAGGCGGAGCTTCCCAAGCGTGCTTCAAACGCCCACGCGGCCACTCATTCGCGACGTTAAAAAGAGAACAGCGTGGACAAGATTAGACGTAATTCTCCGTGTCCTTGCGGCAGCGGGAAGAAGTACAAGCGGTGTTGCGAGGAGAAAGAAGCTGAATTGCGGCGGCGGGAGCTGCCATCTGGCCGTTTTCGCTACGAGCCGGGCAGCTATGGCGGCCCGAACCGTGGCTATATGCCATCCATCCTTTGCTACAAGGAAATCAGCCCGGACGCATGGACGGAACATTTCTGCCTGGTGAAACCGGATGTTGTACTCTCCGACGAAGACAGTGCAACCGCCATGGCGGAGGAACATTTAGCCGCTGCAAGGCGTTCTCAAGATGATGGCGGCGGAAATCCCAAGGATTTCGCGTTGTCGTTGCGGCACGAGGGTTATAAGAGCGTTTCTGATTACCGCATCGTGAGAGACAACAATTTGCATAACCCTAACTGAGGTGTGGCTCCGCGGTTTAGTCCAACCCGTTCCTTCGACTAGCCTCAGGACAGGTTTATCCCTTTCGTCACTCCTGCCGGAATCATCACAAAAAAAGGGGGCAGAGAACAATTTTATTCGAAATATGTTTCATCCCGTGAGGTGAGGCTGTTGTTCCGTTGAGGAAAGGAAAATGTACTCTGACCCTGATTTTCCACCGCCTCCAACTTCTCGACAAGTGGGGACAGCTCTTTAGGGAGTTCTTGCCGGATGCTTGATCGGATTCTTACACTGTCCAATGTGAGAATTTATGTCTAACATTTTATGCTCCCGACCGTAGTGATAAAAAATGTTATCGCGCCAAGACGCCAAGCACGCAAAGAAAGACTTTTACTTATTTTTCCGAACCTTGGCGGCCTTTGCGCCTTTGCGCGAGACAGGTTTTTCCGATCTCTTCTTCATCCCAAAATTTCAAATATCTTTGGCTAGATTTTCGTTTAGCGAAGTGCTCGCTCACCGGTCGGCACCGCAGCGTCAAAAGCGTTTAGCACCATTGCGATCATGGCATAGAAGCCAGCGGCGGTAATCAGCTCAATTAAAAGATCAAGGCCCAGCGCAGCCAGGGCGCGATCATAGCTCGGCTGGCTCAGCGTTCGTGTTTCGACGAGCTCGGAAATAATCTCGTAGACAAGCCGTTCATCTTCGCGGACAAACTCAGGCACGCGGCGATATTGAATCGCGTCAACTACTTCGGGCGACACCCCGACCTTCAGGGCGGATTTTGCATGCGAGAACCATTCATATTGGGCCGACCAATGGCGGGCAACGATCAGCACCATGAGCTCGAATAGACG
>JACPFE010000404.1 GCA_016183145.1 Deltaproteobacteria bacterium
CGAGAATGAAAATGGAGGGATTTCCTTCCACAGGGTGCCCTCCTCGACTCGTCATTCCCGCGCACGCGGGAATCCAGGTTTGTTGCGCCGAATTAGCCTGGATACCCGCTTTCGCGGGTATGACGGAACCCAGGCGGGCCTTTCGTTCTCACCCCAAACGGGTATTTTCAAAGGAGGTCACTCGCCCGGTGGAATTGCGGCCTGGTATTCCACGGGGCAAGAGCACGAAGTTAAGAAGTTCAAACATATCAACGTCCGAAACCTTCGTGGCCTTCGTGTGCTTCGTGGTGAGCTCTGTCTTTAACTTGCCGCGCCCCACCGGCTACTTAGCGGACGTGAGCGGAATGCCGAGTAGTCGCGCGGTGTTTTCGCAGTCGATAGCGCGCCGCTCTGCATCGCTCAGCTTCAGCGCTGCGAGGTCTTGCAACTGCAAATCGATATCCTCACGGAAGGGAATGTCGGTGCCGAACAGGACGTGGTCCACGCCGAACATCGACAGCGCCATGCGCAGAGCGGGAACATTGCGGCACACCGTATCGTAGTAAAAACGCTTGAAGTAAGTCTCGGGCGGCGCGCTGAGATTTTCGCTGCAAGCTGGGAAGCGCTCGTAGCCCCACTGAATCCGCCCCATGAGATAAGGCGCGAGGCCGCCGAGGTGCGGAAAAATCATTTGCAGCTTCGGGTGGCGCTCGAAGACGCCGGCGAACACCAGGCGCGTCGCGGCCAGCGTGGTCTCGAACATGAAACCCACCACGTTGGCGAGGTTTAACTCCAGCATGCAGTCGAGCCCCGGCGGGGAGATCGGATGGAGCAAGAACGGCAGGCCGCGCCGCTCTAGCTCGGCGTAGACGGGCAGGAACGCGGCGTCGTTCAGCGGCCGCCCGCCCGCGCTGCCCATCAAAGCCGCACCCACGACCATCGGCTCCTTGGCGAAGCGGTCGAGAATTTCGATTGCCAGCTCGGGGAATTGCAGCGGCAGCGCGAGCAGCACGCGAAACCGTTCGGGGTAAGCGCGGGCGGCTTGGAGTATCATGTCGTTGGCCATCTGAGTTAGATCATCGGCGGCCGATTTGTCTTGCACCAGCGCGCCGTGGAACGGCACCGACAGCACCTGCATCCCGATCCCCCACTTCTCCATCTCTTGGAGCCGGCCTGCGACATCGGTCATGCGCGGATCGGTGCTCATCCATTTAATCAAGCGCTGCGCGTCCTGGCCGGCGGGCGAATTATCATTGCCAAAAACGCGCCGCAGCCCATCGATGTAGGCTTTAGAGAAAATGTGAGCGTGAACGTCAATGCGCATAGCTAGGGCTCCTTACCGCTCGCGTCAATTCTTATTTTGTGCAGCAGTACGTTCTTATCGGTCAATATCTCGATCTCGACGTAGGGGTCGGCGCCTTCAGCGTGGACGTTAACCAAGCCGTAGTTGAGATGCTCGTTGTTGAAATATTCAAAGCGCTTTGCGGTTCCCGTCCCTTTTCCTAGCTGCGCCCCCAACGGTCCGACTATGACTTCGCGCAATGCGGTGTTGCCCGGCACGCGCACCACCGCGGCGTAGTGCACGTCCGCTGCCAGGAAAATCACACTGCGAATCTTTTTCTGCTTGATGACTTTGAGCACCTCGTCTTTGTCGGCCGGATACCCGCCCCATTTGTCCGCCGCGGGACTGGAGAAAGGAACCGACGTGCAGACGAACTTGAAGCGCGCGTCGGAGGCGCCGAGCGCGTCGAGGAACCATTTTTTCTGCTCGGGTCCGAGAATCGTGCCGACGCTCTCGTCGCGGTATTGCCGGGTGTCGAGGATGAACAGCTCCGCCGCTTTGCCCCAACGGGCCGAGCGGTAGATGCGATGACCGTCCGCCGGATCCTGCCGCACCGGCCAGTAGTCGAAGAAGGCGCGTCGGCCTACGGGCGCTAGCGGATCCAGCGCCCGGTAGTTGTCCGCGACCTCATGATCGTCCCAGACGACGAAGAGACTGGTTTCCGCAAATAGCCTTTGCGTCGGCTCGTCCTTGCGATTGGCGACGTACTTGTCGCGGAACTGGGAAAGGTGGCGTGCCTTGCCCTCCAGGTCACCGTAAATCGTATCGCCGAGGTGGAGGAAAAATTCCGGCTTCTTCTCGCGGATGGCGTCCATGATCGTGAACGGCTGATAGCGTTGCCGCGTGTCGCCGCTGAAAGCGAAGCGAACGTCGGCCATCTGATCGGCGCGCGGGGCGGTAACAAACCGGGCGACCGGGCCGGGCGTTTTATCCGGCACCACTACTCGGTAGTGATAGGTCGTCCGGGGTTCGAGATCGCGCAGAATAACTTTTCCCGTATAGTCGTTTTCGCCGACCACCCGGATCGGCGGCGCTTTGGAGGCATCCTTGAGCGCCGCATCTTTGCCGTATTCTACGGTAACCGCGCTCTCCCGCTCAGCGCGCAGCCAGATGACGGCGCCGTCCGCGCTCACGTCGCCGGCGGCGCAGGGCAAAGTCAGACCGGTCCCTACAAGCGACTGAGCCCAAGCGCTCGTCAATGGCGGGATCCAGGGCGCGAGCGTTACCCCCGCCACCGTCGCGCCGGCCAGATTCAAAAATTCCCGCCTGGAGAGTTCGCTCTTTTCTTTCATGTAACACTCATTCCGGCCGCCAAGCCGGTTAGACCTACCCACTGCAAGCCTTTTTATGATAGCAAGATAGCGCGAGTCAATGCAGGATCGCCGCCCTGTCCTAAAAGATCCGATGCGACGAGGGACAGACGGTCGAAGTTTGGTAGTTACAAAAACCGTCAAAACGGAATAATATCATTTTCATGAATACGGTAGCCAGCTCTCGCCTCGCCGCGCAATGCAGCGTTTGCGGCACGCTGTTATCGGGCGCGATGAGCGTCGTGTTTCGAGCCTTCGGCATCAAGCGCAGCCCGCGCAATCCCAATATTTGCACCCGCTGCAGCACCCATGTCGAAGAGGGAAGGCTCGTGGAGATCACGGTGCTTTTCGCCGATCTCTCCTCGTTTACCGAGCTGACCCAGGATCTTGGGCCGGAAAAAACCCACGAAGTGGTGGATGCCTTCCTGCGCATGGCCACCGACGTGTTGGTCAAGCACGGCGCCTTTATCGACAAATATATCGGCGACGCAGTGATGGCGCTTTTCAACGTGCCCATTCGCTATGAAGATCACGCGCGGCGCGCCATCGTCGCCGCCGGCGAATTGGAATCCGCGCTACAAAGCTTGAGCGCGCGCTTCGGACTTTCTCTGCAAGCTTCCGTGGGCATCGCCACCGGCTATGCTCGCGTCGGGCGGCTCGGCTCCGAAGACAACAAAGACTATACGGCGATCGGCGACGTGGTGAATCTGGCCGCCCGTCTTCAAGGCAAAGCCGGCTCGGGAGAAATTCTGATCGGCGCGGAAAGCTACGCCAAGCACGCAGCGGAGTTTCCCGAAGCCACATCAGAACAGGTGCGGCTCAAGGGATTTCGCGAGCCGGTGACCGCCTATCGGTTACGCGGCAAGGGAGACCATCGTCCAGCCGATGAGGCGCCCGAAACAGCAACAAGAGAAAGAACTAGCATTGGCGCGATCATCTTTGGCATCCTCGGCGCCCCATGCGCAATCGCGACCCTCATTGGTCCATTGGCCGTCGCTTTCGGCGCGGGCGGACTATTCGGCCTCGGAGCCGCGCTGGTCTTCCTAGACCAAAGCGTCGTTCGCGTTCCGATTCTCGTCCTGATAACCCTGGCCGCGCTCGCGAATCTCTATACCGTGTGGCATGCCCGAAAGCTCAGAGCGGAAGCGAAGGTCGGAGATCATCTAAAAATGATGACCATGCTGGAAAAACGCCGGACCCTCTTCGTGCTCTCGGCGTCGCTGGTAACCCTCGGCATCGTCGCCTTCGAAATCGTCGCGCATATCCGGATGCATTGACGGCGCGGTCCTGGCGCGCCGATAAACCCTCGCCGTTTAAGAATTCAACGCTCAATACTCGGAGCACGAGCTGTTCAAGGTTTAAGGTTCCAAGTTCAACGTTGAACGTTGAACGTTGAACTCGGAACTTTGAACCGTTTGACCCTGGCACCGGAAATTTTTCTCCCTTTATTATCCTTGACTTGATCGTGCGGCGGCCTATAATCCCGACAATTTAAATCGGCGACGGGAGGAAACGAAGATGAACCTGACGCAACGGGCAAAAAACATACTCCTCCAACCCGTGCAAGAATGGTCGATCATCGACAAAGAGCCGGGGAGCGCCGCGGAGCTTTATAAATCCTACATCGCGCCGCTGGCGGCGATCGGTCCGGTCGCCTCGATCATCGGCCCGTCTTTCTGCCTCCGTCCTTGCTCGTGACTCTTGCATTAGCTTGTTGCGTCTCTCAGCTCCTTGGGGGTCCAAGATTGATTTTGTGACACCCTTATGGATGTATTCTACTCCCTTTCCTACCGGACCTACTTTGCCAGCGACTATGCCTACCCCCAAATCCGCTCCCTTCTTGATATACTCAACAGGTTTTTCAAACGGTTCCCGCTTTCTCACTTCCTGTTGCTGCCTCCGGTAATCCTGCTCAGCTTGTTCGGCCTCTTTTTTTAACTGTGTGATCTTTTGCTGTCGGGCCGGGTTTCCGACTTGAGATTGTTGC
>JACPFE010000393.1 GCA_016183145.1 Deltaproteobacteria bacterium
AACGCATTGGCATTGCCCATCTCCCTGTGTTAGAAAAATTCCATGAAATTGACCCGTGAAGAAGTCCGGAAGGTCGCGACGTTGGCCCGTTTGCATTTGACAGCCGAGGAAGAAGAGCGTCTCACAGAGCAGCTCGATGCCATATTGCGCTACATGGAGAAGCTCAACCAATTGGACACTTCCAGAGTGGAACCGTTCACCCATGCCGCCGATGTCGTCAATGCATTTCGCGAAGACAAAGTAACCAATCGTCCAAACGCCGAGGCGCTATTGGCCAATGCGCCGGATAAAGATCAAACCTTCTTCAGGGTTCCCAAGATCATCGAATGAATCCAGCCGCACTCACGCTTCACGATGCCGGTGAGAAGCTGCGCAAACATGAGCTCTCGTCGCAGGAGCTGACCCTGGCGGCTTTCCAACGCATCAGCGAAACCGACGACAAGATTCATGCGTATATTACGCTATGCCGCGATGCCGCGCTGGAACAAGCGAAGCAGGCCGATGAACGTCTGAAACGAGACGGCAGTACGTTGCCGCTGTTAGGGATTCCCATCGCGGTGAAGGATAACTTTCTCACCCGCGGCCTGCGCACCACCTGCGCGTCGAAAATCCTTGGTGATTTCATCCCGCCCTACGACGCGACTGTGATCAAACGCATTCGCGACGCCGGCGCGGTGATCACCGGCAAGACCAATCTCGATGAATTCGCCATGGGTTCGTCCGCGGAGAATTCGGCGCTCTTTCCCACACGCAACCCGTGGGACGGGGAGCGTGTGCCGGGCGGCTCGTCGGGCGGCTCGGCCGCGGCCGTGGCATCGGATCAGTGCATCGCGGCCTTGGGCACCGACACCGGTGGCTCGATCCGCCAACCCTCCGCGTTTTGCGGCGTGGTCGGGCTCAAGCCCACCTATGGCCGGGTCAGCCGCTACGGCATCATCGCTTTTGCGTCGTCAATGGACCAGGTGGGCCCGTTGACCAAAGATGTCCGTGACTGCGCGCTGATGCTCGAAGCCATCGCAGGCCATGATCCGGCTGATTCAACCTCGGCTGATCGTTCCGTGCCACGCTACAGCGAAGCGCTCACCGGCGATGTCAAAGGCCTACGCCTGGGCGTACCCAAAGAGTATTTCGTCACTGGAATAGCGCTCGAGGTCGAACAGGCGGTTCGTGAGGCGATCCGGTTACTGGAGAAAAACGGCGCCGCCGTCGAGGAGATCTCGCTGCCGCATACCGAATATGCCGTCGCCGTCTACTACATCGTTGCGACCGCCGAGGCGAGTTCTAATTTAGCGCGCTACGACGGCATGCGCTTCGGCCACCGCGCCGGTGGAAAGGATTTGCTGGAAACCTACATGCTCAGCCGTGAAGAAGGCTTCGGCGCCGAGGTCAAACGTCGCATCATGCTCGGCACCTACGCGTTGTCGGCGGGCTACTATGACGCCTATTATCTCAAGGCCCAGCGGGTGCGCGCATTGATCAAGCAAGACTTCGACGCCGCCTTCCAACGCTGCGACGCCATCATCACGCCGACCGCTCCGACCACGGCGTTCAAGATCGGCGAGAAAATCGAAGACCCACTGCAAATGTACTTGTCGGATATCTACACGATCTCGATTAACTTGGCGGGCGTGCCGGCGCTGTCGTTGCCGTGCGGATTCGACGCAAACGGTTTGCCGATCGGCATGCAAGTCATCGGCAAACACTTTGATGAATCGACCATCCTACGCTTGGCCTACGCCTACGAACAAGCGACGGAGTGGCACAGGGGAAAGCCGAGGATGGAGGACTGAAGATGGACAAAAAGAGGACGATGGAAGATCGAGGATGGAGAATGGAAAGAAGATCGTGGAAACAGGGGCGGTGGGGTCTCGATCGTCGATCCTCGATCGTCTATCCTCAATCCTCGACTTGAGAAAGCTCATGAACTACGAACCTGTGATCGGACTGGAGGTCCACGCGCAACTTCTGACCGAGTCGAAGATCTTTTGCGGCTGTTCGACTAGATTCGGCGCGGAGCCCAACCAGAATACCTGTCCGGTCTGCACGGGGTTTCCCGGCGTCTTGCCGGTGTTGAACAAGAAGGTAGTCGAGTTCGCCATCAAGGCCGGCCTAGCGACCCATTGCGAGATCGCGCGCTCAAGCCGTCTGGCGCGCAAGAACTATTTTTATCCCGATTTACCCAAGGGCTATCAGATCAGCCAATACGAACTGCCGATCTGTGCCAACGGCTACATCGACATCACCGTCAACGGCGCGATCAAGCGGGTGCGCCTTACGCGCATCCATATGGAGGAGGACGCCGGAAAAAATATTCACGATCTCCTTGGCGACTGGAGTCTGGTGGATCTCAACCGCGCCGGCGTGCCGCTGTTGGAGATCGTCAGCGAGCCCGACCTGCGCAGCGCCGAGGAAGCGGGGAGCTATTTGCGAACGCTACGGGCGATCCTGCAATATCTCGAGATCTGCGACGGTAACATGGAGGAGGGCAGTTTTCGCTGCGATGCGAACATCTCGGTTCGGCCCCAAGGCAGCGCCGCCCTCGGCACCAAGATCGAGATTAAAAACTTGAACTCCTTCAAGGCGGTGGAAAAAGCGCTGGGCTACGAGATCGGACGGCAAACTGAGACGCTCACGGACGGCGGGACGTTGATCCAGGAAACCCGCCTGTGGGACGAGAACCGCGAAGAAACGCGCGCCATGCGCTCCAAAGAATCCGCCCATGATTACCGCTATTTTCCCGATCCCGATCTGCTGCCGTTGGTGATCGATGACGCGTGGATCGAGGGGATTCGCGCGTCGCTGCCGGAACTCCCTGGGGCGCGCAAGCTCCGTTTCATCTCCGAGTACGGGCTGCCGGCCTATGACGCCGAGCTTTTGACCAGCCGCAAAGACATCGCCGACTATTTCGAAGCCTCGGTGACAACGCACCGCAACCCCAAGGCGATCAGCAACTGGATCGTCGGCGACCTGTTCCGCGTCGTCAAAGAGCGGAAGCTGGACGAGCGGCTGACGATCACGAACTGGCCGGTGCGCGCCGAGCAGATCGCGGAGCTGGTGCAGTTGATCGACGCAGGCAAGATCAGCGGCAAGATCGCCAAGACCGTGTTCGACGCGATGCTTGACTCGGAGCGCGGGCCGAGAGAAATCGTCGCCGAGAAAGGTCTCGAACAGCTTTCCGATACGGGGAGCATCGAGACTATCATCGAGCAAATTTTGGCGGCTCACGCCAAGCAGGTCGCGGACTTTCAAGCCGGCAACGAGAAAATCTTCGGTTATCTGGTCGGCCAGATTATGAAAGCCACTCAAGGCAAAGCCAACCCGCAGAAGGTCAATGAGATCTTAAGACAAAAGCTTACGGCCGGGCGCTGACGATTCTTGTTGTGCGGAGATTTGAAAGGATTGCCGCCGTCACGGGTCAATTGCAACCGGCTTGTCCGCGCCGGGAGGCGACGACGCGCGAACGTGTGGGCGGTAAGCTTGCGGCAGATTAATGACGATCCCGGACAATCCCTCTTGGCGCAGCGAGCGAAGTTGGCGGTTGGCTTCCTCGCGCAGAGCAAAATTACCCATGCGCACCCGAAAGGACCCGTTGCCGCCCGCTTCGGTGATCGAAACGGTGTAACCACGCTGTTCCAACGTTTTGGCCCAGCGCTGGGCCGCGTTCGCTTCCGTGAATGCGAGTTGAATCACGAACCCCTCCAGGTTTTTTGCTACCGGACGGGCTGAGGTTTTCTTTTCCGGCGCCGGGTCCGTTTGTTTGACTCGGGCGGAAGCGACTTGCTCAGCGGCAATGTTTTCCACAACTTTTGTTTCCGTTTTGGCGGCCGGTGCGGACCTCACTTCCGGAATTTTCGGCTCGGTTTTTACGGCGACCGCTCTCTCCGTGGTCCTCGGCTCCGCAGCTCGCTTCACTGTCGCCGTCTCCACCCCCGCCGGTTTCGTCGCCGCTGAACGTGATTTTTGCTCTTCCACTGCGGTCGATGCGACGGCTGTTCTTTCTTTGACAACCTTTTCGTTTTGCGGTTTCGTTGGCGCCGCCTGATCTTTCGTTACTGATAGCTGCCGGCTTGATGGTTCAGCCTCCTGCGCATTCAAGGGTGTCTCGACGATCAGCGGCTGTGGCGACACAACGGCCGGCGGTTCGGGCTCAGCTATCGCCGGTTGCTCCGCGGAGGATCGGGCAGTCGACATCGTTCCCTGCGCCCGGTAAGAAACCAAATTCATCGGTCCATCTTGCTCGGCGGCAAAGAGGGTCGCGTCGCCGAGCAAGTCATTCTGGTTGATTTGTTGCCGCAGAAACGCCCGTACCTTCTCCTTTGAGAAATAGACAACCATGCGTTCCAAGAACACCCCGGAAGCGCTCTCTTTGGAGCCGACGTTGCGCTAAGAAAAATTCAGACCGTAGCCGCCTATGTCCGTTTCCTGCTCGATGCCCGGATCT
>JACPFE010000394.1 GCA_016183145.1 Deltaproteobacteria bacterium
CCGGCGATGAACGTAGCGGATGGGCCGATAAATTGCCACAGAAAACCCGCCACGATGCTTGCAAGTAACGTTGCAACGCCGCTTACGAGATTAAAGATACCGAATGCAGTGCCACGAAGGTCGGCAGGAGATGAGTCCGCCACCAACTTGGAGAACAGGCCCTGCGTAAATCCCATATGCAATCCCCAGAGGCCCACGCCGGCAAAGACTTGCCAAGCATTCGCTGCGAACGCTAATGCGAGATCGGCAAAGACGAGCATGATCAGCCCCGTGAGGAGTAATGACTTTGGGCTTATGCAGTCGGCCGCGATTCCTGCGGGATAGGCGGATGCGGCGTAAATGACGTTCATGATGATCAGCACCAGCGGCACTAAGCCAACCGACAGCCCGACGTTCTGCGCCCGCAATATCAGGAACGCTTCGCTGAACCGCGCCATCGTAAAGACTGCCCCGAGCGAGACGATTAGCCAGTAACTTAGATCGAGATGCTTAGCGGCTGACAAAAAAATGGGTATGCCTTTGCCACGTTGGTGTTGAGGCGTGGGCTCGTGGACAGTAGAAACCAACCACACCGCGATGAACGCCGGTAGAACCGCGACCCAGAGGACGGCCCTGATGTCGTTCGCCCACAATGCCATGAATGCGATGGCGAGGAGCGGTCCGAGAAACGCGCCCACCGAGTCTAGCGACTGGCGCAATCCGTATGCGGCGCCGCGCAAGTCAGGCGGCGTGATGTCCGCCACCAAGGCGTCGCGGGGCGCGCCCCGTATGCCCTTGCCAACGCGATCCGTGAAGCGTGCGCCGAAAACCCACGAGATAGACGGGGCCAGGGGGAACACCGGCTTGGTGATCGCTGCGAGTCCGTAACCAAGGACAACGAGGAGTTTGCGTTTGCCCAAGTAGTCGCTCAACGCGCCGGAGAAAATCTTAGTGATAGCCGCCGTCGCTTCGGCGACACCTTCCAAAAAGCCGATGGTTACCATGCTGGCCCCTAAAACCGAGGCCATAAACACTGGCAAGAGACTGTGCACGAGCTCGGAAGACATGTCCATAAACAAGGAGCCAAGACCGAGCGCCCAGATGCCGCCAGGTAAAGTTCGGAGCGATTGCCGCATAGAAACACAATTTAGTTGGCGTTAACAAACCGCCGGCGCCTGGAAATTAGGAATCCGATCAACCGCCCATATAAATGCAAAGATTCAATTCTACGGTGAATAATTCAAATCCGGGACAGGAATTCTCCTCCAATAGAGAATTCGAAGAATCTTTTTAACGTTGCGCCTTGGCATCTTGGCGGGATAAATTTTCCTGGAGTTGTTCTGTTCAACATTTCCAAGGTAAGTGCCTAAGATTCAATTCTACGGTGAATAATTCAAATGCGGGACAGGAATTCTCCTCCAATAGCCGTCAACACAACCACCAACCAGGGGGGACATTTCCAGAACATCAATAGGGCAAAGGCGACAAGTCCAAGCCCGAAGTCCGCAGGTGAATGGATGGCGCTGGTCCACACCGGCTTGTACAACGCCGTCAGCAGCAATCCGACCACGGCAGCGTTGATGCCTTTCAGAGCAGACTGAAAAACCGGCACTGCGCGAAGAAGGTCCCAGAAAGGGAGTGCGCCGGCGATCAAGAGAAACGAAGGAAGAAAGATCGCTACCAGAGCGAGCATTGCTCCCGTCCATCCATTGGGCTCAGGACCCATTACGGCGCCAAGGTAAGCCGAGAAAGTAAAAAGCGGTCCAGGCACGGCCTGAGTAGCTCCATAGCCTGCAACGAACTGCTCGTTCGTAACCCATCCCGGTCCGACCACTTCGGTTTGAAGCAACGGCAGGACGACATGGCCTCCGCCAAAAACCAGCGAGCCGACACGGAAAAAACTGTCAAAGACTTCGAGCGCATGGCTGGGCGCTAATTGCCGGACAAGCGGTAGCCCGACAAGCAGCAAAAAGAAGATGATCCAAGCGGCGATGCCGGTCTTTTTTCCGACTGGAAACCGCATATGGGAGAGTGAAGAAGAAGCCGTTCCCGGAAAGATCATCAAGCCAACAAGACCAGCAACGGCAATAGATGAAAGCTGCCCGACTGCAGTCGGCCACGCCAGAGTGACTATCGAAGCGACAATGGCAATTGTTGCTCGTTCACGATCGGGACAGAGAGAACGAGCCATTCCCCATACCGCCTGGGCAACGACTGCTACGGCGACAACTTTCAGACCATGCAACCATCCTGTATCGGCAGCGCTCGCTAAAGCACCGATTCCGAAAGCGAAGGCGATGAGCGCAAGCGCCGACGGCAGAGTAAAGCCGATCCAAGCGGCAATTCCTCCGAGAAGACGTGCACGGGCAATGCCGATCGCGATGCCGACCTGACTGCTGGCCGGTCCGGGTAAAAACTGGCAGAGCGCCACAAGATCGGCATAGCTTTGTTCATCAATCCACTTCTTGCGTTTGACGTACTCCTCGTGAAAGTAGCCGAGATGGGCGATGGGACCGCCAAAGGAAGTCAGTCCCAATCGCGTCGAAACCCAAAGAACTTCAAGAAGAGAACCTTGGCTTTGACCGCGCAGGAGTTCATTGGCAGTAGTTTCACGGGTTTCATTCATGGCGCTGAAGTTTTATTCATCCTCCAATAATTCGCCGAAAAGCTCACTGACCTTGCCTCGTGCAGCCACGAGGACTTTGCGCCCCAAAGCGGTGGCTCGGTAGACTCGCCGCGAGGTTTTTCCCAGGCGTTCCCTTGTTGATCGGAGATATCCCCTACGCTCAAGCCCGTGAAGCAATGGATACAGCGTGCCGGGACTGAGCTTATAGCCGTGGCGGGCCAGTTCCTCGATAAACCAGAGGCCGAAAACGGGTTGTGTGGAAGCATGGTGAAGGATATGAAGCCGGATCATCCCTCTATAGAGATCTTGGTCTGCCCTATCCTTGCCGATTTTTATTTTCATCCTGCCCTAAATCAAAGCCACAGCCATAGCGACCCCTACAACGACAACAGATCCGGCCACAACCCGTCGAAACGCGCCGAGACTGACGATGTCCAGCAACCACTTCCCGATTAGCGTCCCAAGGAAGGCTGCAAGTGTAGTGGCCGCCAGATAAGGCCATGCCATGGCGATCTCACTGGAGTAACTGAGCAGGTAAATGGGAATTCGCGTGGCGTCGATTAGGCATGCGATGATCGTTGCGGTGGCGACAAAGGCCTCCTTCGAGAGCGAGTAATTGAGCAAGTAGGCGCTTCTCACCGCCCCTTGATTGCCGAGCACGCCTCCGAGAAGCCCCGAGAGAAAGCCGCCGAGCGGGTCGAACCTCTTGGGCAGGCTCCACGAAAAGCGCGGCGGCAAGAATTCCACCGTCCCCAAAATAACTAGCAGGATTCCGAGGCCGATTTTCAAAGTCCCGCTTTGTAACTCGGCCTGAAGCAGCGACCCCACAAAGGCGCCCGCTATACTAAGGGCGCCGAAGCGTTTCAGGATGGCCAAGTCGAGGTGGCGGAAGAAAAGGCCTAGCTTAAAAAGGTTGTTGGAGAAATGGACAACTGCGACGAGGAGCACGGCAATCTTGATGTCATAGAAAAGGACAAAGAGCGGTGTCAGCAGGGTCCCTAAGCCGAAACCGCTCATGAGTACCATAGCCGCAACCAACAAGGCGGCAAGGGAAATACCGGCAGCAGCGAGAAAACTCACCTTAATTTTTCCTGAATATCGTTTTTCGTTATCGGCAACCGATATTCTATAGCATCGGCTCCTCTGTAAGGTCAAGGGCGCCTGAAAAAGCTATCTGCCGAGAACCCGTCTGGAGTCAGGGACCGACTTTTACCGCCCTCACGTCCCCGTCCACACCTACACCGAGGGTTAGGGGCAGTGTGACGTAGTGCCGCCGGTTGGACACGGTGTCGTCAAAGATCGCAAATCCGATCGGGTAAGCCCTCCCCGGTCGCAGGACCTTATCATCTGCTTGGCCGGTGTTCATTTTACGCCGGAGTTCCACGGTCCAGTGCCCGTCCACGTACCGCCCGAACGCCTGGACGTCGGCAGCGCTTCCCTGCGGGTCGCGCAGAAGGTACTGCGGCAGAAGATCTCCCACGGCGAACTTGGCATTCGGATCAAGAGCCACGGCGGTTTTCTTCTCGATCAGGGCTGCCTGTCCCATGCGAGCTTGGAGTTCGGCTTCGGGGATGGCTCGGAAGCCTGTGACTTTTTCATCATACATGAACTGCGGTTTGGGCGGGTTAAAAAACGGGGAGCGGCCGGCGTCGGAATTGCGGTACTCCAGAACCCAATCGTCACTGGCGTAGCCAACAGCGTTAGAGCGAGCGGCCCGCCACTGCCAGAGGTCGAGAAATTTTCCCGTTGCCTTCAGACCGTTCAAGTCCGCCACTGGCTTCACCTTGTCCCAAGCGCCAGCGTCATCGCGCGCCGTCCGGCTGATCATCAAGTACTTCCGGATGTCCCCGACCCGCCGGCCCTTCTGGCCCCAGTACGGGTGGGGCTCAATGGCCTTCCGTGAGACATCACGGGGCATGGCGCGCATGCTGTTGTGGCAGGTCATCCAGCAGCCCACCTGGGAGAACGTGGCAGGTGAGCCGTCAAACGCTGGCACGTTGTTAGGTTCATCCAGCAAAACCGCAAGCCGGTCCTCGTAGCTGGGCGGCATACCTTTTTTGGTCGCGTCGGGTTTGGGTCCGCCCCAAGCCACCCACTGCTTGCCGTCATAGCGCCACACCGTATGGATTGCGTGCGGCGCCTGCGTCGGCCAGCGGAACTGGAAGTAGACGAACTCGGCGTCGTAAGCTGCTCGGACTGTTAGGTCAACGGTCGGCGCCTTCCCGGCAATGGGATCCGCTTCCCGAGGGCCACTTTTAACCAACTTGGCCCCAAGCATTTTCTCCTGGCCCGTGTGGCAAGTGCGGCAGCCCGCATCGATCGCCTGGGCACCTGGGTGGCCAGCGCTGGTCAAGAACTCCCAAGAGGCCTGGCCTGGGTACAATAGCGTGACGGTCTTAGGCGAGATTTTGCTCCAGTCGCCTGGAAACCCAAAAGGACGCGGGCCTGTCACCTCGGAAGGCGCAACGCCGAGGACGGCGCAGCTCCCCGCAATCACCGCGAATACCAACAGCACCGTGACAAGGCCCATCAATCCACCCTTGCTTTTTATCATTTTCGCTCCTCCATCAGCTCTATAACGCTTTTAGCTATCGAAAATCGATATATACACAAAAGTTTTCAAGCCGGTAAAATTACTTGCAGTTAGTATTCGGTGAGAAACTATGTTGCCATAGCGCTCTCCCGCTGACTCTTGGCTTGCACTTGTTGGCTTCGGGATTTTGATGATTTGGAAATGGTGGGTGAGGCTTGTGGTTATTTTGAGTGCGGCAGGGGGACGCGCTTCTCAGGCGATTCTGAGCCGTGTTTATTGAAACAGCAGCTTAACGCCGGCGATGGCGAGCACCACGCCGAGCAGCCTTCGGATCATTACCGGCGTTGCGTGCTTGGCGCCCCACCAAGAACCGATAAAGCCGCCGATCAGCGCTGCGATCACGAGCGGCAATAACGACGGATCGATTCCGTCCCCGCGGACGAAGCGGCCCAGAAGGCCGGTGAAGGAGTTCACGGCGATGAAAGCCGCGGAAATCCCTGCGCTTCCCTTCGCGTCTTTCCAGCCCAGTAGGATCAACAAGGGAGAAAGATAAATACCGCCGCCGACGCCGGTGAGACCAGCGAGAAGGCCAAGAGCGATTCCAATGATCGCCGACATCGTCCAGAGCGCGGCTCCCTTCGGCCTTTGTGGCTTATCTGCCCGCGGGTCGGGAAGAATGAGACGCAGGGCGGCGAGCAGCAGCGCGCAGCCGACGAGGAAGGTAAAGACGCGCGCCGAGGTGGCGATCATGCCGCCAACAAAGGCTGCGGGTGCCGAGAATAGCAGTAAAATTCCCGCGAGGGGCGCGTCGAAATAGCCGCGTTGGCGAAAGCGCAGCCAAGCTTGGCTTGATACAAGGATGTTCATGAGCAGAATCGTTGCAGCGACTTCGGGCCGCAGCTTGCCGGCGAGGGTTAACAGCGCGATGTAGGCGGACGCACCGCCGTGGCCGACGGAGGAGTAGAGCGCTGCGGCGGCGGCAACGGCCACGGTTAGGATAGTTTCAGTCATTGTTCCGCGAAGGATCAGGTTGGTTTATGCCATAGGATGAGGACGAATGCGATTCACGAGAATAGGACTTGGATGCCCCGCCCTTTGGGCGGGAAAATTTACTCGGCTACCTGTAAAATAGCGTTTTTTCGTTCTGGAAAGGGAAGTTCGGCCGAAACGTTGTTGACAATTATGGCAAGCGTCATGTCTTAGATGCCGGGCTCGGTTTTTTTCTGTGCCGACGAGACCAGCACCTTGTCGATGCGCTTGCCGTCCATATCGACGACCTCGAAGCGCAAATCATTCCATTCAAAATGTTCCGATACCGATGGCACGCTCCCTATCCGGGTAAAAATAAAACCGCCCAAGGTCTGAAAGGCGTCTTTCTTCTCACCCGGAAGACTCTCAAGGTGGAAAATTTCCTTAAACTCCTCGATCGATAGCATGCCGTCGAGTAACCAAGAGCCATCCTTCCGCTGCACGGCCTTGGGCTCTACCGGACTATTGCCGGAGGGCATGTCACCCGCGATCGCTTCAAGAATATCGTGATGGGTTAGCAACCCCTCGATGCCGCCATATTCGTCAACGACTAACACAATGTGGCTCCCGGATTGTTTTATATGGTCCAATACCTGCAGCGCCGTCATGCTCCTCGGCACAAACGCAGGCTGTTGCATTAAGGCTTGGAGACCGATTTTTTTTTCCGACAGCGTGCTGGACAACAGGTCTTTGGCCTGAACCACGCCGACTACATTATCGAGGCTCTCTATGCAAACTGGAAAACGAGAGTGGCCGCTTTGAGCGATCTTGGCGCTAATCTGCTCGATGGAATCGCTGACATCAAACCAGACGATTTGAGTTCGAGGTGTCATCAACGACCGGGCGCTCTTGTCGCCAAATTGAAACACCGCCTCAACCATGTCTTGCTCCGATTCCTCGAATACGCCGGCCTCCGTACCCTGCCGAACCAACGTTCTGATCTCTTCTTCCGTGACCGAAGTTTGTTCGTCAAATCGTTTGCCGAAAAGCCGAAACACTAAGTCGGTGGAGAAGCTCAAAAGATGAACCGCGGGAGCGCAGACTTTGAGAAGCCAACGCATCGGCGGCGCCATGAACATGGCGATTGATTCGGGATGGCCTAATGCCAAACGCTTAGGAACGAGTTCGCCGATGATTACCGAGAAATAGGTGATT
>JACPFE010000391.1 GCA_016183145.1 Deltaproteobacteria bacterium
AGAAAAGTCAGATTCACCACGAAGGCATGGTTCGACGTTGCTCACCACAGACTCCGGACACGAAGGTTTTCGTAGGGTGCGCTTCGCGCACCGGTCGGTCTCGGAATATCTCTCGCAAAGGCGCAAAGGGAAATCATTGTCATTTCGAACGAAGAGAGAAATCTTTCCTAGATCCCTCGCATTCGCTCGGGATGACAGGCCTTGGGCCTGTCGCTTAGCGTCTTGGCGCTCCTTCGACCAGGCTCAGGACATGCTTGGCGGGAACAATATCCGAAACCGAGAGTTTTTGACTTCCGGAAAATTTGCGCGAGCCGCGCAAATTTTCAACTAAAGTAGTACACGCTTTTCCCCAGACCGCGCTGGGGAAAAGAGGTTCGCCTGTTGGCGAACAGCCCAAACCGTAAAATTCGCCGCTTGATCATTGGACCCGATGACAAACATGTTGGTTTTAGTTTTCGGATAGTAATACGAAGAGCACGAAGTTGTAGGGGCGGGTTTCAAACCCGCCCTTACTTCCGAAACCTTCGTGTCCTTCGTGATTCTTCGTGGTGAGATCGAATTTTCTTGTCCATCACAGGCAGTACAGAGTTTGCAGAGGGCTTGTTCAAGATACGGACCTTTGAGGGTTGATGAGCTTATCGTCTATTTCAAATCGACTAGGATATCTTCTCCGTCAACCTTCACTTCGTACTTTTCCGTGGGCAGATCGGGCACCAGTTCGTTTTCGCCGGTGGTCACGTTGTAGCGCCAGCCGTGCCAGGGGCAGATGACTGTCTTGCGGTCCAGTTCCCCCTCGCCCAAGGGGCCGCCGCGGTGTCCGCAGACATCATTGATGGCGTAGAAGCCGCCGTCGACGTTGAACAGAGCCAGCGGTTTGCCGGCGATCTCGATACTTCTGCCGCAGCCCGCTTTGACGTCGCCAGTTTTACAAATTTTAACGAAATTGGCCATTCCTCGGTTCCTTTCCAGGCAGTGCGAAAATCTCGCCTACTATACGGACTTGAAATCGAGATTCAAGAGGAGGCGGCGAAGGGTAGTGGTTCAATTTCGCCAAAATTTGTGGGGGCAACCCTATGTGGTTGCCCGTTCGGAGGGCAGGCACGCAGGCCTGCCCCTACATCGATGCGGCGTTGAAATCAAACTGAACCGCTACCCGGCAAAGGGCAGAGCGGTTACGACGGCACGAAGCTGCGCGCCGGCGCGGTTGATCGTAACCTGAGTACCCGCGTTCCAGAAATCCTTTTGCAAGTAGCCCAACGCGATGGGGCGTTTCAGCCGTGGCGAGACCACCGAACTGGTGACGCGGCCGATCTCCTTGCCGTCAACCTGAATCGCGTCGCCGGACGCGGCTGGCGTTTGTCCATCGAGTAACAAGCCGCAAAGCTTTCGGTTGACATGCCCGCGCGAGCGAATGCGCTCGACGACTTCCTGACCGAGATAACAACCCTTGTTGAAACTAACGGCATGCTCCAGCCCGACTTCCAGGAGTAGATTGTCTTCGTTGAAGTCGATGCCGTAGCGGGGAATGCCGGCTTCGACGCGGAGCAAGTTCTGCGCCTCTTCGCCCGCCCATCGGACACCGAACTGCTTGCCGGAGTCGGTCAAGCGCCGGGCGATGGATTCGAGCGCCGCATTGGGAATGATGAGATCGTATCCTGGCTCGCCGGTATGGCTCGCGCAGACGACGCAAACCGCGGCGCCATCGAGGTTAATCATGCCGTGGTGCGCCAACTGCGCCGGCAAATCGGCGGGTCCCGTGACGTTTCGTAGGAGAGTCTCAGCGTTGGGCCCCTGGAGCGCAAGGGTTGCGTAGTCACCGGAACGATCCGCGATCTCGACCTCATCGGCTACTAGGTAACGGTTGAGATGCTCAATGATCCGGTCTTTTAGATTCTCCCAGAAGTCCAGATAAAGCGAGTTCAGCGCGCAAAGCACGCGCAGGTCGGCGAGCACTTTTCCATGCTGGTTCAATAAAGTCGCATACTGGCCGTCGAATGTTTTTAGCGGGCGCAGATCGTTCGACAGCATCCCCTGGAGAAAGGAGAGACGGTCGGGGCCGGTGAATTGAAGCAGGCCGCGGTGGGAAAGATCGAACAAGCCGGCGGCGCCGCGCACGGATTCATATTCCGCGGCGGCATCGCCGAAATGAACAGGCAAGAGCCAGCCGTCCCGTTCAGTGAAAACCGCGCCATTGGACCGGTGGAAATCGGTCAGGAGTGATTGTTTTGCCATCCTACTCGAAATATACCGTCAACGGGCGGGATTGACAACGTGAACCGGGGAAGCGGGTTTGTCGGCGAACGCGATGTCTCGACAGGATTGATAGATAGTTGATGAGTGTGATAAACACTGGAAACACTTAATTACGGAGGTGTCACAATGGCAGGACTTGAAGGACAAAAGGCGCCGGCGTTCACCCTTGAAGGCAGCGACGGCAAGAAGCATTCGCTGGCCGACTACGCCGGGAAAAACATCGTGCTTTGGTTTTATCCCAAGGACGATACCCCTGGCTGAACCAAAGAGGCGTGCGGGTTCCGCGACGCTATTCAGACCGTAACACAGGCCAACGCAGTCGTTCTCGGAGTCAGTCGAGACAGCATCGATTCGCACAATCAGTTCATCGCAAAATTCAACTTACCCTTCGCGCTGTTGTCCGACCCGCAGGTCGCCGTGATGAAAGCCTACGGCGCCTGGGGGCCAAGGAAAAACGCCCAGGGCGAAACCGTCGATGGGCCGATCCGGTCCACGGCTTTGATCGGACCCGATGGAACGATCAAGAAACACTGGATACCGGTGGCCGATGCGGCCGCGCATCCGGCGGAAGTTTTGGAATTCTTAAAAAAGTAGGGTCTTCAGGCTTCCGTGTGAAGCAGGGCTCGGAAATTGCACCGCCGAGGCGCAGAGAGCGCAGAGTAGAAAGTTTTTGATCAAAAAATTCTCCGAACTCTGCGAACTCGGTGCCTCTGTGGTGATCTTCTTCTTCACGGGAAACCCGGAATAGCCAAAAAGCGAAACGCTGAAGGCGGGGGGAAGGGGGGATGGCCAAGCTCAAAGCGGACTTAGATCTACATAAGCTTGAAATCTTCTACTGGGTCGCTGAACTTAAAAGCTTCTCCCAAGCCGCGGAACGTTTGTCGCTACGCCAACCCACGGTCAGCGCCCATGTGCAGGAGCTGGAGAAAGTCCTCGGCGGGAAAGTGCTTTACCGCATTCCCGGAAAGGTGAGCTTGACGCCGTTGGGCGTAATGCTCGCTGATCGGGCGAAAAATCTGCTGGCGTTCAAGCGAGAAACCGTGGCGGCGGTGGAGCAATTCCACGGCACGCTGACGGGAGAGCTGTGGGTCGGTGGCAGCAACAATCCGGGTGAGTATTTGCTGCCGCAAAAGCTCGGGGCCTTCAACAAGAAGTACCCGGGGGTAAAACCGATACTTCGGATCGGCGACTCCGCGGGCATCGTCCAGGATGTCTTGGACGGTAAGGTCGAATTGGGATTTGTCGGTTTTAAAGGCAAGGACCGCAGGCTTTCGTTTCAGAAAATTTGGAAGGATGAAATGGTGCTCGCGGTACCCAAAGACCATCCCTGGAGCCGGCATAAGTTCGTCGCTCTCTCGGACTTGCGCTCGGAAAAGTTCATCTCGCGGGAGCGAGGTTCCGGCACGCTGGATTCCTTGCGGCAATTGCTCGCCAAAAAACGGCAATCGCCCGATGAGCTTTTGAACGTTGCCATGGAGCTCGGCAGCACGGAAGCGGTGAAAGAAGCCCTTCTAGCGGGATACGGGATCTCTATCTTATCGCGCACCTCCATAAAGCACGAATTGACCGAGGGCAGCATCGTGGAAGTCCCGATACGCGGCTTAACCATGACCCGTGACTTCTACGAAGTTTTTCATAAACACCGTCCCTTGCACCCCATCGCGCAAGCCTTCCGCGAGTTTTTGAAACATTCCTAACCCTCCTGACGTTTCTTACTTTTTTCTCTTCTATAGGCAAAAGCGATTTGACTTATAGGAAAATTTGGTATCTAAGTGTTCCGAGCATTCGCGAACGCTTTCACGGAGGACAACGGTCATGAAGAGACTCACGGCTTTAGCAGTCATTCTTGCGACGGCGTTGATCGCGGGGAATTTATCCGCCCAAGCGATCAAGGAATTTCGGATCTCGGCGATTCCGGATGAGAATCCGCAGGAGATGCTGAGAATTTACCAACCTTTTGCCGATTATTTAACTAAGGAGATCGGCATACGGGTGAAGTTCACACCCGTTGTCGACTACGCCGCCACCGTCGAAGGGCTCGCGGCTAATCGCTTGGAGATGGTGTGGTACGGCGGTCTGACCTCGGTGCAAGCGGCGCGGCAGGCCAAGGGTGCCCGGCGCATCATCATGCGCAAAGAAGACGCCGAGTTCAAAAGCCACTTTATCACCCGCAAAGAGACCGGCATCAAGGCCCTCAAAGACCTCAAAGGCAAAACCTTCGCCTTCGGCAGCGTGAGCTCGACTTCCGGCCACCTGATGCCGCGTTATTTCCTGCTCAAAGGCGGGATCAATCCGGAAAAGGATTTCTCCAGGTTCAGCTTCAGCGGCGCCCATGATGCTACCGCCGCTTGGGTCGAGGCAGGGCAGGTGGAGGCCGGCGCGCTCAACTTCTTGGTCTGGGATAAACTGGTGGAGACTAAGAAAGTCGATACCAACAAAGTAGGAATCTTCTGGACGACGCCTCCCTACGTCGACTACGTGTGGACCGTCAGGGCCGGCGTCGACAAGGGTACCGTCGACAAAATCACCAAGGCGTTTCTTAGACTTGACTACACGAATGCCGAGCATAAGAAGCTCCTCGATCTGCACAGGACCAAGGGCTACATCGCGGCCAAGGACGAAGACTGGAAGGCGATTGAAGAAGCCGCCGTCGCAGCCGGCCTGATCAAATTGAACTGATGAATGACTTGCAGCAACAGTACCGTCTCGAAGAGGTTCGCAAAGTCTTCGGGCGCCATCAGATCGCTCTCGACGGCATCGATCTCAACGTCCAGAGAGGCGAGAAACTCGCCCTTATAGGCCCGAGCGGCGCCGGCAAGACGACTCTCTTTCGTCTTCTCAACTGCACCTTGAGGCCGACGACGGGCAAACTGTGGCTCGACGACTGCGACGTTGAGAGCCTGCATGGCAAGCGTTTGCGCGCAATGCGCCGGCAGATTGGGACGATCTACCAACAGCACAACCTGGTGCAGCGCCTCAAGGTCGTGCACAACGTGCTGGCAGGGCAGCTCGGCCGCTGGTCGACGCCGCGGTCTTTGATGTCGCTGGCGAAACCAGCGGACCTCGGGCTGGCGCACAAAGCGCTCGAGCAAGTCGGCATTGCCGATAAAATCTTCGAGCGAACCGACGAACTTTCCGGCGGCCAGCAGCAGCGGGTCGCCATCGCGCGCGTCCTGGTCCAGGACCCGGAGGTGATTCTGGCCGACGAGCCGGTTTCCTCGGTTGACCCGACCTTGGCATCCACGATCGTCCGGCTACTGATCGATATCAGCGAGAGCACTCGGAAAACGCTGATCGTGAGCCTCCATAGTGTCGATCTCGCCCTGGCCTATTTTCCACGCGTGATCGGCATCAGCCATGGGTCGATCACCTTTGATCTCTCACCGGATAAAATTTCGGAGGCTATGTTGGAAGGGTTGTATGCGGGCAACGACCGCGAGCAACCGGCTACCGAGGCAGTGAATGAACCAGCCAGTCCCATCGCTTATCCATCGATCTCCTAAAACTCTATTCCCCTATCTTTTTACCGCGCTTTTTCTTCTAGCATTCATCGACAGCTGGCGCAGAGCGGGAATCGAGCCGATGGTCCTGTTCGCCGCCAAAGGGCGGGGGAACGTTTGGAAGTTTCTGAGCGGGATGTTCCCGCCGGATCTATCCTGGAATTTTCTTTCCCTCATGTTTCGTCCCACGCTGGAAACCATTCAGATCTCGTTCCTCGGAACATTGATCGCCGTTATCATCGGTTTCCCGTTAGGGCTGCTGGGCACCCATACGTTGATGGTTCGAGGCATACTCAATGAGGCGGAGCTCCAAGGAGTACCCGTTCGCCGCAGCCTGCGCTACGCGATTTATTTTCTCGCCCGCGGCGTGTTGAGCTTGTTTCGCTCCATCCCGGAGTTTGTCTGGGCTTTCATGTTCGTGCGCGCCGTGGGGCTAGGTCCCTTCCCCGGAGTGTTGGCCATCGGCGTCGCCTATGGCGGTATGCTCGGCAAAGTCTATTCGGAGATTTTCGAGGGGGTCAATGACCGCCCGCTGGAAGCCCTTCAGTCGCTCGGCGCGAATAAGCTTCAAATCTTTTTCTACGGCTGGTTTCCCCAGGCGCTGCCCAATTTTGTCTCTTATACGTTGTACCGCTGGGAATGCGCGGTGCGCGCGTCGGCGATTCTAGGTCTGGTCGGCGCGGGTGGGTTGGGGCAGCAGATCGAAATCTCAATGCGGATGTTCAACTTCAATGAGGTCCTGACCCTACTGATGATCCTGTTCCTGATGGTCGCCGGTGTGGATTACTTGAGCGCCAGAGTGCGCGCCATGCTATGAACTCAAGAACAGCACTGAAAACCTGTGAGACGATCCCGTTGCGCGGAGGCGGGCGGGGCGGCAAATTTGGGGCGAAGAACGTTCTTGTTCTCGCTGCGACCGTGGCGCTCTTTGTCTGGAGCTACCGCGGCGCGGAAATCGAGCTGACCCAGCTCTTCAGCCGTGACAGCGTGCAGCAGATCGTCATCTATATTAAGAAATTGATTCCGCCGGATTTCTCTGCGCCGGTGCTGCATGGGGCATTGAAAGGGACCATCGAGACCTTTGCAATTTCATTCATGGGGACGCTGATGGCGGTGGGCATCGCGCTTTCGGTGGTCTTCTTCGCGTCAAGAAATTTGATCTATTCCGGATTGCTTTACGAGATGGAGCCCAAGCAGGGTTGGAAGCGCACCGCCAGGATGCTGCCTTACCTGGCGGCGAAGAGTTTGCTGAACGTGCTGCGCACGATCCCGGAAATGGTCTGGGCGCTCATCTTCGTTTTCATGGTCGGCCTGGGCTCCTTTCCGGGTGTCCTGGCGCTTGGCGTCCACACCGGCGGGGTGCTGGGGAAACTTTTTGGCGAAGTGTTAGAGGACGTCGATACTCAACCGATTGAATCGTTGCAGGCGACCGGGGCCACCCGCATGCAGATTTTGTTTTACGGAATTCTCCCGCAAGTTTTGCCGCAATTTGTTGCCTACACGCTCTATCGTTGGGAAGTGAATATCCGCGTGGCGGCGGTCCTCGGCCTTGTGGGGGCCGGGGGATTGGGCCAAAGAATTCACATCGCGATCAGCCTGTTTTTGGAAAACCAACTCCTTACGCTGATTATCGCGATCTATATCTTAGTGACGATCGTCGATTATCTTAGCGCCTATTTGAGGCGTAAAGTGATATGAAGGCGAGGGACGAAACATACTGCTGTCGCAAGTGAACTTATCACCCCTATCCTAACCCTTCGGCAAGCTCAGGGCAGGCTCTTCCCACGTCAAGAGACTGTGTCGCAATACGTGCAATCCCAAGAATGTCATGCTGAGCAGAGCGAAGCATCCCGCGTTTTCAGGATGTTGCGAAGGCGAGATTCTTCGGCTTCGCCTCAGAATGACATTAAGACACAGTCTCTCAAAGGGGAAGGAACCTCTGGCTAATCGCAAGACACATAAGTGTTAACGGAAACGCAGGTCGGAGTTGGAAATACAGTGGTGCGAACGGTTAACCGCGCAGTGCGGCTTCGATCGCGCGCGCCACGTACACGTGGGTGAGCTGGGTGCGGTACTCGCCGGAGCCGTTGATGTCTTCGATCACGTCGATGTTGCGCGTTGCTTCGGCGGCCGCGGCTTCTATCAGCTTCGCATCAAGTTTCTTACCGGTCAGCGTCTGCTCGACGTGAGCGGCGCGATAAGCTTTGTCGGTCACGCCGGTGATGCCGATAGCTGCCCGGCTGCAAGTTCCGCCGGCGTCGAGCGCCAATCTCACGGCGACTCCGACAACGGCGAATCCTGAGGAGCGCGGCGCCGCTTTGAGATAGGCCGTCTTGTCTGCTCCCGTGACCGGAACCTTGATGGCCGTGACGATTTCGTCAGGCTCCAACACGCTCATCAAAAGTCCCAGGAAAAATTCTCTGCATTTGACCCAGCGCTCGCCGTTGGGACCGGTGCATTGGATTTCCGCGTCCAGCGCCATGATTGCGGCGGGCAGGTCGCCGGCCGGGTCGGCGTGGGCGATGCTGCCGCCGATGGTGCCACGGTTGCGCACTTGCACGTCGGCGATGGTGGTGGCGGTCTGCGGCAGCAGGGGGCATTTCCTTTTGAGCAGCTCCGAGAATTCGATCTGCGCGTGGGTGACCAACGCGCCGATGATCAGTTGATCGCCCGCCTCCTTGATTCCATCCAACTCCGGAATGCGGCCGATATCGACGATGTAAGCGGGCTTCGACAGCCGCATCTTCAAGAGCGGCATCAAGCTCTGCCCGCCGGAAAGAATCTTCACGTCGTCGCGGTGGCTCGCCAGATAACTCACGGCTTCGCCGAGAGAGCGGGGAGCGTAATATTCGAATGACGCCGGAATCATGGCTAGAAGGTCCTCCGCTCTTTTTCGGGATTATGGTTGGCGAGCCGCCAGACGGCCTCCGGCGTGAGCGGCAGGTCGTTAATCTTAACGCCCAGGGAACTGAGCGCATCTTCGACGGCGCTGGCGATGGCGGCGGGGGAAGGGATCGCGGCGCCCTCTCCCGCGGCTTTCTGCCCGAGCGTGGTGTAAGGCGAAGGCGACGGGCGATGAATGACCTCCACCCTGGGCGTCTCCGCCGTCGAGCATTTGCCATAGTCGAGATAGGTAATGGTCAGCGGCTGGCCTTCAGGGCTGTAAATAAAGCCTTCGCCGAGGGCGACGGCGATGCCGTGGGCAGCGGAGCCGTAGACTTGGCCGTTGACCACGTCGGGATTGATCACGGTGCCGTTGTCGCCGACGATGAGATAGCGCAGCACCTCGACTTTCCCGGTCGCTTTGTCGACTTCCACGACTGCGGCATGGGCACCGGCGGAAAAAGTAAACTGCGCGCGCACCAGGCGGTCGGCGCCGGGCACGATGTTGGGCTTGGCATGAGGAAAGGTGTAGTAAAAAGTCGCCTGCAATCCCGCCTCCATGTCGTCGGGAATCAAGTGCTGGTTGTTGTAGGCGATGCGCCCGAGCTCGGCGAATGTCACTTTCTTCGTGGCCGAGCCGGGTATCTGAACGGTGCCGTTCTCGATGGCCAGCTGCGCGGCATCGACGTTCAATACATGGGCGGCGAGCTTCAAGACTTTTTCTTTCAGTTTCGTCGCGGCGCCGTGCACGGCGCCGATGTCGTAGAGGTGAAAATTGTTGCCGCTGTTGGCGGCGGCAACGCCCCAGGGCGAGAGATCGCTGTCGAAGGGAATGCTCGTGCTGATCTGATCCGGCGTAGTGCCCAAGATGTCGGCGGCGACCTGCGCCGTGGTCGTTTCATGGGCTTGTCCGCAGTTCGGTGACCCAAGGTGCAAGCTGAGGGTGCCGTTCTTCTCTAACTTAATCGTCGCGCCGTTGATGCCGCCGGAGCCCGGCGGCTCTTTCATTTCCGGGAAGATCGCCATGTCGCGGGCGGCGTTGCGCCCGCCCGGTTCCACGCCGATGACGATGCCGATGCCTATGAGACGGCCTTGCTCGCGGGCTTTCTTCTGCTCTCCACGAAACTTTTCATATTCGATCTGCTCCAACAGCGTTGAAAGTAAGCCCGGATAATCGCCGCTGTCGTAAATATTGCCACTGATTGTGTGGTAGGGCATCTCATTCGGCTGGATGAGATTCTTGCGCCGCACTTCAATCGGGCTCAACTCCAACGCTTGAGCCACCCGGTCCGTCA
Organism: Deltaproteobacteria bacterium; assembly: GCA_016183145.1. Classification (GTDB taxonomy): domain Bacteria; phylum Desulfobacterota; class Binatia; order UBA9968; family UBA9968; genus JACPFE01. The sequence continues at coordinate 9,932 of JACPFE010000391.1, forward strand.
TTCTCTCCCAGACGAAGCACATGCCCGGTTTGCCGATCCCGCGGTTGGGGATCACCGGGCATTTGTTCGTCACCACCGCAAAGCCTTCCATGTGAATGGCCGGCGTCCGGTAGGTGTTCGACAGGTTATTGAGCTTGTTGGTGAAGTGAATCGTGAGCGTGCTAATGGAGCCGCCGACGTCGTCGTATTCCTTGAAACGCAGGCCAAGCACGGTGCCGTCGTTTTTCACCGCCGCTTCGGCTTCGAATTCCTGGGCGCAGGCGTGGCCGCCCGCCATCATATGTTCGCTGCGGTCCTCGATCCATTTGACCGGCCGGCCGCTCTTGATGGCCAAGAGCGAAACCAGCACCACGTATTTCCGAATCAGATGGATCTTCTGACCGAACCCGCCGCCGACGTCGGGAATGATCACGCGGATGTCTTGCAGCCCAAGCGCTTCGCGCAGGCCATCGTAGATGACCTCAGGAACCTGGGCGGTGACCCAGACGGTGAGTCTCTTGCTCCCGGCGTCGTAGGAGGCGATGACGGCGAATGGTTCCAAGGGCGTCGAGCTGTAACGGTGAATTTTTAAATTTTCTTTTACGACCCGGTCGGCGGATTTGAAAGCGGCGTCGATGTCGCCGTATTGGAGCGAGCCCTGCCACGCCAGGTTCGTCCCCAACTCATCGAATAACGTCGCCGACGAAGGCTTGATCGCTTCGCGCACGTCGACCACGGGCCGGATCGGATCGTAGTCGACCTGAATCAGTTCCAAGGCGTCCTCGGCCGCGCCGCGGTCGCGCGCGGCGACAGCGCCGATGGGTTCGCCGACGTAGCGGACCTTTCCAACCGCGCCGGCGTATTCGTCAATCGGTCTCTTTAGCCCCGCCGCGTAACGGCCCGGTTTGAACGGCTTGGTGAGCATTTTCACATCGTCCGGCGTGATGACCGCGAAGACGTTGGGATTCTTGAGCGCCTCCGACGGATCGACGGAAAGAATCTTCGCGTGCGCGTGCGGGCTTCGTAAAATCATCGCCTGGAGCATGCCCGGCAGCCGAAAATCGTCCGTGTAAA
>JACPFE010000392.1 GCA_016183145.1 Deltaproteobacteria bacterium
AACTCGTCGACTTCTACCATCGCTTTCTCGGCACCGAAGAGCTGGGCCGCTCGGCTGAGGGCGACATTTCGATCACCGATGGCTTCTACAATCTAACGTTTTTTAAGAAACGCCCCGCTCTCGGCGAAATGCATATGGATACGGGCTTGCATCACATCGGGTTGGAAGTCGACGATCTCGAAGAAGTCAAAGGCCGCTTTTTGAAATTGAATCCGCGCGGCATGATCATCCAGGAAGCCGGCGATCCTCAGCACGGCGAGATCCGCATCCACGACCCCGAGTGCCGCCCGGTGAGTGTGTCCACTAAAGCTTTCGGCGTGCCCACGGGCAAAGAGAAACAGTTTCCGCGCGTGCGCCATATCGCTTACAACGCCCTCGACCCGGAGACGATGCTGCTGTTCTACACCCAGGTTTTCGGCCTGCGCGAAGTGCCGTCGAGCTACGAGCGCCGCCAGCAGGGTCGCGGCAATCGCTTTTGCGGCGACGGGGTGACCAACCTGGCGATTCACCCCTTCTACAGTCAGGTCGAAGGGCATGAGGCGAAATACGGCATCAACCATATGATGGAGGCGGTGATGGCGGAACTGAGCAGCGTATTGAAAATCGCGCCGCGCCCCTCCACGCGTCCCTACGCGGAATTTCGCTTCCGCGACCTCGAAGGCAACGCGCTGGATTTATCGCAAACGAAAGGTTGGGAAGTGGACGTGAACAAGTGGGAGACGGCGGCGTGAGCGGAGCGGTTTCAAGTTCCGAGTTTCGAGTTTTGAGTTCTTCGAGTATCCGGAACTTAGAGACAATGGAATCTCATATCCTAGCAGCGAAGTTCGATGAATAATTTGATGCGTCTATGTCGTCATTCCCGCGCACGCGGGAATCCAGTGGTTCTTCGAAGTCCTGGATTCCGGCTCGCGCTAGCTCCCGCCAGCTTGGCCGGAATGACGGCTGGGATATTACGCAAGACTTCGAGACACCAGGCGACAACATTTGCCGCGAGCTTCTTGGCGGCGCTGCTATTCGATGCGGTAGCGCTCCGAGATTGTATTGCCGCCACTACCCCTCTTGAGAAGCTCACCATCGGCTGGAGCGCTATTGCCGGCTCGCAGGCGCCATTCTGGATCACCAAAGAGGCCGGGCTGTTCGAAAAAAACGGCATCGAGGTCACGATGATCTACGTCGATGGCGGCTCCAAGGCGACGCAGGCGTTGATGTCGGGTGACGTGCCGATCGCGCAGGTGGGCGGCAACGCGCCGGTCGTAGCGCGGCTGCGCGGCGCCGATGTGACGCTCATCGCCGGGCTACTGAATATCTTGGCCTACAGCATGGTGGTCTCGCCCGAGATCAAGAAACCGGAAGATCTCAGGGGTAAGAAACTTTCCGTCAGCCGCTTCGGCTCCAACTCGGATTACGCTACGCGCAAAATTCTCATCAAGTGGGGACTGAAGCCGGATATCGACGTAGCGGTCTTGCAGATTCCCGGCGGCCAACCCGCGAGGCTTGCGGCGATCCAGACGAAGCAGGTTCACGGCATGGTCGCTCAGCCGCCGGTAACCAACCTCGCGCGCAAGTTCAATCTCGGCATCATCGCCGAGCCAGAGGACTTTGGCGGCGCCTACCCGACGACTCCCGTCGTCTCGCGCATCTCGTTTATCCGCGACAAGCGCGACATATTGCGCAAGTTTACCAGGGCCTTGTTGGAGGGAATCTACGTCTACAAGACGCAAAAAGATTTCAGCAAAAAGGTCATCGCGAAGTACGTCAAGACCAACGACAACGATGCACTGGAGGACAGCTACCAATTTTTCTCCCGGCTCGTTCCCGTAAAGCCTTACCCATCGCTTGACGCGATCAAGGAGGCGCTGCTGGAATTAGGCGAGAAAGATCCCAAAGCCCGCACTGCCAAGCCCGAGGAGTTTGCCGATATGAGCATCATCAAGGAATTCGACGACAACGGTTTTATCGACGGGCTGTATAAAAAGCGCTGAGCGATTACTGCGACTCTTTTGGGGTTTGCCAACTGCGAAATGCGAGAAAGGAAAACTTCGATGTCAACAGCTAGTGTCCTGGAATTAAAGTTCGCTAAAACAACCCAGTGGCCTCTTGACCGTCATTCCCGCGCACGCGGGAATCCAGCGATTCTTCGAAGTCCTGGATTCCGGCTCGCGCCGGCTATCGCCAGCTTGGCCGGAATGACGTTCGAATTACTTAGCCGCTTTCGGGAACAGCACACTAGATTCACACGAACAAAACTCCTTCTGTTTGTATTGCCACTTGCTTTTGGTTCCGCAGGGACTGCGACTTCCCTCCATGCCGCAACGCTCACCATCCGCGTCGGCTACCCGCAACTGAACGGCGGGCAGACGCCGCTCTGGAATATTCCGGAGAACAAAATCGACCAGAAATACGGCCTCGACATCAAGCCGGTCTACATTCCCGGCGGCGTCAGACTTACTCAGTCAGTTCTTTCAGGTTCCGTCGACATAGCTCTGACGGGGGGCGCTGCGGTAAACGCGATGCTCAGCGGCGCCGAGCTGATCTACGTCGGCATGCCGGTGCCGACCTATGCGTTCTCCGTTTATGCCAGACCGGAGATTAAAGATGTGCCCGACTTGCGCGGCAGGGTGCTCGCTGTCATCACCAAGGGCGCCTCTTCTGATCACGCTTCGATCGCCCTGCTCAGGCAATACAAAATGACGCAACAGGATATGAAGATACTTTATTTCTCGCGCCAGGAGGACGCCTTGGCGGCTTTGAAGCAAGGAATCGTGTCCGCCGCCGTCCACTCCCCGCCCACAACGCTCATGGCCCGGCGTCTGGGATTTAAAGAGCTGGTCAATATCGGATCGCTCAAGCTCCCCTATCCTTTCATGGGAATGGCGATACCGCGATCCGCGCTCCAACAGAATCCCGATCTCGTGCGCAACTTCGTTAAAGCCTTCCTGGCGGGCGTGAAAATCGCCATCGAGCAGCCCGAGACGTCGAAACGGGCGATTGCCAAGTATTTCGCAACCAAGGACCAAGAGATCATCGATGAGGCTTATCGAGGATTCGTTCCCCTGCTTCCGAAGGTTCCCTACGTCACGGACGATGCGATCCGCGCGGCCATTTCGGTTACCGACCACCCCAAAGCGGCGGCGGCGAATCCCAAAGATTTTTACGACAATCGTTTCTTGCAGGAGCTGGAGAGCAGCGGCTTCATGAAAGAGCTATACGGCGGGCGGTGAATCTTCCCGGACTTACGTCCGGGGCTATTCTCAGAATGCGAACGTTATTCGTCCGAACAGTACCCTCTGCGTCGTTCCCGCGAAAGCGGGAACCCAGCCTCCCTGGATTCCGGGTCGCGCCAGCTTTCGCCAGCTTGCCCGGAATGACGAATGAACCACGAGGCCGTGGCTCTAATGGCGTTCTTGCGGGACGCGGGCTGACTTATTCTTAACTCTATTTCTCGTCCGACTGAAGCGCGCTGAGCGCCTGCTCGACTAATTTCCGCCGCACTTCCTTTTCTTTTTCCGGCGCCACCTTGGCGTCGCCGACGACGTGAACGATGCCGTTGCCGAGGACGGTACGGTTGGCGCCGACCATCTTGGCGACGGGCAGCGCCGCGGTGATCTGCACCGTGGGGATGCCCGCTTTCTCTAACTCCGTCGTGATCGCAGCGCCGCTGCGCGTGCTGGTGCCTCACGTGGAGGTGAGAATGATCGCGTCGATGCCCAATTGTTTCGCCTTCGCGGCCATCTCGCGGCCCATGCGCCGCGTGTTGGAAAGCGGGTTGGCCAGCCCCGAAGTCGAAAGAAACTCATCGTACAACTCACCGATGACACCTTCCCTTTCCAGCTCGCGCATGACGTCGAGAGGCACGAGCCGGTCGGGGTCTTGCCGCACGAACTGCGGATCGTAGCCGCCGTGGGAAATCTCGTAATCTTCACCCTTGAGATCGTCGCAACCGTCGATGCTGTACGAACCCCAGCGGGTGGCCACCGAGCCTTGAATCTTGTCGGGATTGCCCTTTGGCACGAGGCCGCCGTCGGTGATTAGCATGATCTTCGCTTTAGTTAAATCCTTCACCGAAGGCGGCATCGGCACCGGAGCGAAGGCGGTGGGAACCATTTCGGACTCGAAGAGTTCGCCCTTCACTTTCGCGAGCACCATATCGACCAGCCGCTCGCCCGCCGTTTTCTCGACGAACTGATCGCGAATCAGCCCACGCGTGAGATAGCCTTCGTCCTTCGGCGAACCGATGGGCGCTTTGGTTATTATCTTTTGCGCCAGATTCGCCATCGTCAGAAGCACATCGCGCATCTTCGCGGCGTTGGCGCCGGAATCGACGATGTATAAAAATTCGCGGTAAAGGTCCGCGCCCGGATTCTCATCCGCCATGGCGGTGATGACCGGAAGTGAAAGCTTCGACTGCACCGCCGAGCACAATGCGCCAGCGGCCATACCGTAGCGGCCCGCTTGAAAACAGGGACCGGCGACGAACAGATCGGCCTTCGCCTGACGAACTTTCTCGATG
>JACPFE010000402.1 GCA_016183145.1 Deltaproteobacteria bacterium
CCGGAGCGTCAGGAAACCCAGGCCCGGACCGATTTCAAGAACTTCATCCTGGGGCGCGAGATCGAGCAAACCCATGATCGAGTCCAGCACCCGTTCGTGAACCAGGAAGTTTTGCCCCCGGCTTTTTCTCGGTCTGAATTCGAGCTCCCGCAACGCCGCGCGGACCTCATCGTAAAGGGTCATCCCGCTGCCTTGAACTTTGAACCTTGAACTTTGAACCGCTTCAGAGCGTCAGATCGGCGTCGGCGTTGAGGCGGAAATCGTCCCGCCGTCCGCGCTTGAGCCAGTGGGTGCCCGCCAGCGCGATCATCGCCCCGTTGTCGGTGCAGAACTTCGGGGCGGGAAAGAACACCTCGAGCCCTTCCGCGTCCGCTTTCTCTTTCATCAGAGCGCGCAGGCGGCTGTTGGCACCCACACCGCCGGATAACACAATTCGCCGAACGCCGCAGGCGGCAGCAGCCTTGACCGTCGGTTTGACCAGCATATCGACCACCGCCTCCTGAAAGCTTGCGGCGATGTCGGCGCGGCGGCTCTCCCAACGCTCACGGCTCTGCGTCTTCAAGTAGTGCCACACCGCGGTCTTGATGCCGCTGAAGCTGAATTCATAAGGGCTCTGGCTAATCCGGGCGCGCGGAAAGCGGATCGCCTTGCGGTCACCGCTTTTTGCGAGCTGATCGATGACCTTGCCGCCGGGATAACCGAGTCCCATCATCTTGGCGACCTTGTCATAGGCCTCGCCCGCCGCGTCGTCACGGGTGCCGCCGAGATGGATATAATTCCCGACATCCTTCACGCAGTAGAGCAAGGTGTGACCGCCGGAAGCGAGCACAGCGATGTAGGGGAACGGGACTTCCTGTTCGAGGTGAATCGCCAGCAGGTGGGCTTCGAGGTGATTGACGCCGACGTAAGGAATCCCCGTGCGAAACGACACGCCTTTGACCAGCGATAATCCGACCAGCAGTGACCCGACGAGACCCGGCCCGTAGGTCACGGCGATGCCATCGAGCTCGCCGAGCGTAATGCCGGCCGTCTTTAAAGCGCCGTCGACGATGGGCAGAATATTCTGGATATGCTGGCGCGAAGCCAGCTCCGGCACCACGCCGCCGTAGGGGCCGTGCACTTCATCCTGCGATGAAACGGTGTTGGCTAGGATCGTGCGGCCATCGCGCAGGACCGCGGCCGCGGTATCATCGCAGGAAGTTTCGACGCCGAGAACTAACATGGAATGAAGTGCTCAACGCGAGGCGGGCTGGTCTTCTCCCTGGAGGCGGGAGATTGCTTCCGCAGCGGTGCGGTTGCCGGAGTTCAAGCGCAGCGCCAAGGCGTAGCTCGCTTCCGCCTGTTGCATCATCCCCAGCGCGCGGTAGTTCTCGCCGCGCAGCGCATGGACCTCAGCGAGCCAGAAAGGCTCCTTGTTCAGACGTGATTCTGCGACGTCGAGAAAATTGAGTGATTCTTTATAGCGCCCCAAACGGTGTTGCGCCTTGGCGAGGTAAAAGTAACCGTAGGCATTGGTCGAATCGATAACAATGGTTTTCTCCAAGCGGGTTAATGCCTTCTGCGGGTCGCCGGCGTCGAGCAGCTTTCGCCCCTCTTCGGTCAGCCTGAGCGAGGCGGCGCGTTGGGGCGCCGTCGCGGGCGTAATCTTCGCGAGCAGCGAGCTATCGTCGGGCAAGGGCGGGGCCAGCGACTCGGAGGCGGCGCGCCCTTCGCCGGCGCCGCCGTCCCGCGCGGCCTCCTTCGCGCCCGGCCTAGTGGAGGGCCGCCTTGTTTTTAAATCCTGTTCCCGGATTTTTGCTTCCTGAGGCAATGGCGTCCTGAAAATTTCCGGCGCGGGCGGCGCCACGGAAGGCGGCTGGGGAGCGCGTGAAATTGCCGGCGGCGGTGTGCTGGTAGACGGTGGCGGAGGCTGGTACGGCGGCCGCGGCGCGCAGCTCGCTGTAACCCATACGGCTGCGGCAACAACCATGATCTTGAGGGGTCGCCGGGCAAAAAGCTTCACGGCACAGAGCGGTTTCTTCAATTGAACCTCGGAGCCTGCAGAGCGCCGCCCGGGTGCAGCGGACAGGTGCCCGTGGGCTCGTCGCCTTCGGGGAAAGCCTCGCGCAGCACATAGGGGCAGTTGGGCGTTGCCAACTGGCCGCTCAGTGGATCGATATCGACGATCTTGATGCCCGGCGGCGGAACGAAATCGGTGACCGGCGTCCCCGCCGTGGCGCGCTTCATGAATTCGGTCCAGATCGGCAGCGCCGCCTGGGCGCCGGACAGGCCGAGCTTGCTCTGGCCGTCAAACCCGACCCACACGACAGCCAAAAGATCAGGCGTGTAGCCGACGAACCAAGCGTCTTTGAAATCGTTTGTCGTGCCGGTCTTGCCGGCCGCCGGCCGGGTGAAACCCCACCGGCGCGCGAGCTCGCCGGTGCCGCGGTCGAGCACGCCCTTGAGCAGATAATTCATCATGAACGCCATCTGCGGCGACAATACTTTTTCCACGCGCACGTCCCGTTTTTCCAACACCCGCCCGTTGACATCCATCACCTGCTTTACGGCCAAGGGACGGGTGCGCACGCCGTTGTTCGCCAGCGTCGCGAACGCCACCGCCACTTCCAACGGGGTCACTTCCGCCGCGCCCAAAGAGAGAGACGGTACCGCCGGCAGCGGGCTTTGAATGCCCAAACGGTGCGCGAGATCGCTTATCCGCCGGATGCCGACGTCCCGCGCCAGGCGCGCGGTGGCGGAATTCATCGATTTCTCCAGCGCGCGCCGGAAAGTCACCGCGCCGAAGTACTCGTCGTTGTAATTACCCGGCTGCCATTCCTGACCGTCATAACTCCAGGTAAAAGGCGAGTCTTCAAGCATAGTAACAGGAGTAAACTTCTTGCCGCCTTCCGCGCTGGACATGAGCGCGGCGAGATAGACCAAGGGCTTGAAGACCGATCCGGGCTGGCGCTTCGATTGAAATACTCGATTGAACTGAGACTTCTGGTAACTGCGCCCGCCCACCATCGCCTTGATTTCACCCGTCTGCGGCCTGAGCACGATCATCGCGCCTTCCAGATGGTCGTCTTCCGCTTTGCGGCGCAGCCCCGCATAGGTTTCTTCCAGCTTTTGAAGACCTTCAGCGAGTGCTCGCTCTGCGATTCGCTCCAGGTGCAGGTCCAAGCTGGTAAAGATGCCGAGTCCCTCGGCGGTCAGCTCGTCGTTGGAATAAATTTCCGCCAGCTCGCGGCGCAAATAGTCGACGTAAAAGGGGGCATCGTTGGTGACCTTGATCAAGTCGCGGCGCGGCAAGGTCTCGCGCAACGCGGTTTCGTACTGCGGGCGGGAAATAACCCTATCATCGAGCAACTTGGCCAGCACCACGTTGCGCCGCTTGGTCGCATCATCGACGCTGCGGTAGGGGGAGAGCCGGTTCGGCGCGCGAATCAGCCCGGCAATCAGCGCCGTCTCGCCCACCGTCAAATCGGACATGGGTTTGGAGAAATAAAATTGCGCGGCCTCCCAGACGCCGAAGATGCCCTGGGAGCCTTTTTGCCCCAGATAGATTTCGTTGAGGTAATTTTCCAGGATCTCATCCTTGGAATATTTTCGTTCGGCGATGAGCGCCATGATCGCTTCCTTGGCCTTGCGGCTGAGGCTCCGTTCGTCGCTCAGGAAAAAATTCTTCATCAACTGCTGGGTGAGCGTGCTGCCGCCTTGCACGACGCCGCCGCTGCGCAGGTTGACCCAGACGGCGCGCAATAGCGCCACCGGATCGATCCCGTAGTGATGATAGAAGCGTTCATCCTCTATGGCTAAGATTGCCTTGGTCATTAACGGCGGCACTTCGGATAATTTGACGACGCGGCGCTCCTGCCATATGCGGTCGTAAAGACCGGTCACGAGCTCCGGTTCAAGCTCGAGGGAAAATATCTCCTCGCCGGTGGCGCCGTTTTCAATTTTGCCGATCACCGTTCCTTGCAGAGAAATCCTTACGGGAAATCCCTTGAAGGGCTCGGTCGGATAGACAAAATCGCGCAGGTAGATCTCCAGAAGACCGGCCGGCTTTTGATAACGGTATTCTCCTTTGCTCTTGGGCTGCGACGTCGTCCGGTGATAGCCCAGGCGCCGGAGTTTTTCCCAGACATCATCGAGCTGGAGGTTGATACCGACGTAGAGGAGGTAACTATCGGAGTAAACCTTGGACGGTAACGGCCATTTCTTGCCTTCAAACTTCGCGGTAACGGTTTCTTCCACGCGCTTGAGATACCAGCCGCCGAACACCAGACCGCTTGAAGTGATCAGAAGCAAAGCGGTAAGCGAAACGCTAAAGAACCGGAGTTTGGGCCCTTTCAAATTTAACGCTCCAACGGGGATTTTATCCGCCTACGCAGAATACCCCGGGCGTGAGCCCGGAGATGATTGCGTCGGACGGACCCTCCGTAGCTCGAAGAGCAAAGGAGGGTGAGTGCTTCGGCGGATTCCGCCAAAGAAATTAGAGGCGCCACCGTCGTAAAACCGTAGAGCTTCATCTTCGCGCAGTTCTCCGGCAAAAGCAACGAAGGCCGGGTGCTGTCACCCGGCCCTCTGATTGACACTTGATAGAATAACTTGAACGAGCCAATCAACGCTGCGGCTTGAGCGCCAGGAACAGCGTGCTGTCGCCGCGCCGCACCAGGAATAAAACTCCCCTGCCTTTGCGAATCCCAGCAACGGCCTTTTTGTATTCATCGAGGTTACGGATCGCTTTGCGGTCGACTTCCATGATGACGTCGCCGCGGCGAATCCCGGCCTCATCCGCCGCGCTGCCCGGCTCCACGGCGCTTACAACAACACCTTCCGTTCTGTCGAGCCCTAGGCTCTCCGCCATTTGCGGCGTCAGCCGCTGCACGGTGAGCCCCAGCTCTCCCTTCTCCGGCGCCGAGGCGACGACCTCCTCATCTTTGAGCTCTCCCACGCTCACCGTCAACGAGATTTCTTTCTTGTCGCGCAACACCTTCATCCTCGCCCGCTTATCCACCGGCGTGCGCGCCACGATGATCGGCAGGTCGGATGAGTCTTTCACCTCTTTGCCGTCGAACTCGACGATGACATCGCCGACCTTGACCCCGGCCTTGTCCGCGGGGCCGTCCTTGGTAACGTTGGCGACCAGCGCCCCATAGCCCTTGTCCATGCCGAGGCTCTCGGCGATCTCCGGCGTCACCTTTTGAATCAGCACGCCCAAAAAGCCCCGGGTGACTTTTCCCTTGCCGCGCAGTTGCGGCAGCACTTCCTTGACCAGGTTGATGGGAATAGCGAAGCCAATGCCCATGTTACCGCCGGTGCGGCTGAAAATCGCGGTGTTGATGCCGATCACCTCGCCGCGCAGGTTGATGAGCGGCCCACCCGAATTACCCGGATTGATCGAGGCGTCGGTTTGAATGAAGTTATCATAGGGTCCTTGGCCGATGTGTCGCCCTTTGGCGCTGACAATTCCCGACGTCACCGTGCTATCCAAGCCGAAAGGATTGCCGATGGCCACGACCCATTCCCCGACCTCGAGGCGATCCGAATCGCCCAAGGTCGCGGTCGGAAGACTGGTTTTGGCGTTGATCTTGATCACAGCGATGTCGGTCTTCGGATCCCGGCCTATCACTTTGGCCTCATATTGTTGATCATCGGCAGCCAATTTGACGACGATTTTTTGCGCGTTTTCGACCACATGGTTATTCGTCAAGATCGATCCGTCACCGTCGATAATAAAGCCGGAGCCCAAGCTGCGCTGACGCTGGGGACCGCGCGGCGCGGGGCCGCCGAAAAAGCGCCGCCAAAAATCATTGAACGGATCCTCATCGCCGAAGGGACTGCCAAACTCTTGAGAGCCGCGTCCTTCGCTCACCTGGGTGGTGGAGATATTGACCACGAGCGGCTTCAACTTTTTCGCCAAGACGACGAAATCCGGCAATTGATTGGGCCGAGGGTCGGCGTTGCCGGCTTCCCCCGTCAGGTTCACGGCGCGGCTCGGCGCGAGCCAATCTAGGCTGCCGCTGATGCCGAGCCCTACCACGAGGGAGACCAGGGCGACCAGGATGACTCCCTTGAAGCTGACGTCGCCCCTCCAGATGCTATTCAAATTCATCAATTGCTCCTACTTTTTTTCACCGCTTCGACATACCTCATGCGCAGGTCGAAAAGAATATCCTCCAATAACCGTTCTTCACTTGAGTTTAGATTTCCTTTGGTTTTTTCCTGCAACATGCCGAGGATATCGACCATTTGTTTGGCTGCGGGGATATCGGTCTCGACTTTTCCGCTCAAAGGGCTGGCGATCTCCCCCAATTGCATCAAGGCCTGCGTGCTGAGACTAATCACGAAGGTCGAAAAGTTTATTTCCGGCAAGAGGTCCTGCCGAGATCGTTCCGCGCTCTGGGATTCCGAACCGCCCTCTTTCGTTTCCTGTGCCGTCCCAGCGGCGGCTGCGCCAGTGTTTTCACGCGCCTCGCCGGTATCCGGCGAAAAACGCCGGCGATCTTGCACGGTAAATCCTTTGCCTTCCCGTTTCTCTTCCTCTCCAGCCATAGGGCCGCTCCCAATTAGAGAAAAAAAGCCTGGAAATGGTTTCCGCCGGCAACCCGGGCGGATTTCCAGGCGTCCATCGAACAACTCTACTTAATGAAGCAGGACACCAGCAGTCGTATTACCTCTTCTGAGACGCCCTCCCTCCGTAACATCGAAGGTGAGAACTTAGCTCAAACTCTAATCCCTGCTCCCAACCTTGTCAAGGTAGCGACTTCCGGCAGTTTCTCGAGCTCTCGAATCACATCCGCTGGGTAGAGCGCCGTTAAGCATTTGTGATGGGAACAAATTTTCATCACCGAAACCGCGCACGGAGAGCATTCGATATTTCGCGTCAAGACCGTGCCCCTCTCCCCGATCGGCGCCCACTCAAGAGCATCCGTGGGTCCGAACAGAGCAACGGCGCGCACGCCGAGCGCGGCGGCAAGGTGCGTGATGCCACTGTCGTTGCCGAGATAGAGGTCACTGCGTGCGAGCAAGGCCGCCACCTGGGCGAGATTTAAGTCATGCGCGCTTTTGCAGCAATCCGAAAGAGTATCGAATCCTCCGCGCTCTTCTTCAACCGGTCCGGTGAGCAGAACCGCCGCGCCTTGAGTCGCGCGCCGCCACCACTCCGCGACGGCGCGAAAAAAATCGATCGGCCAGTTCTTTTCCGCAGCGCCGCTGCCCGGTGCCAGGGTAAGAACCGGCTTGCCTGCGAGCGAGTTCCGCCGCCAAAAACGATCGCGCCACTCAACGGCCTGCGGCCGCAGCGTGATGGCCGGCAGCGGCGGACTCCGGCTCGGCTCGCCGAGACAGGCGAAATAATAATCTCGCTGATGCTTCTTCTGGTCCTTGGGACGGAAAGCAAAGAGGCGCGCGCGCCCCTGGGATAGTGACTCCAGTTGACGGACGAACTCGCTCGCCTGACTTCCCATCCACGAATAGACTGCCGCGTAGGACGCAAAGAAGTTGCGCACCCGCTCCTCGTCCTGAGCCCCGGCAACGAACAGCCGGCGAATCTCGTAGCGTTCGAGGGAGGCGACGTTCACCGCCGCCGGCGCCAAATCCGCAAACTCGCTGCGCGCCAGCAGATCGACGCAAGCGTCTTCGCCCAGGGTGTGCAACGCAGGCAGGAAACAGATAAAATCACCGAGGGCGCCCGGAAAAATGACCAATACTCGTCTTGGTGGCGCGTCGGACATGACTTACGGCATCCGTTTCGTTGACTTTGGCAGGTCAAAAATATAGCATGACGCTGGAGTCAATTCGAATCTTACTCCCGATCAAGAGAAACGAGTAACCCCTTGGCAACCCTGAACGGTGCGCGATCCGTTTTGGATCTCATCGGTTCCACTCCCGTCGTAAAACTGAGAACTCTTCCCGGCAAAAACGACGCCGAGGTGTGGGCGAAAATGGAGTCCTTCAATCCGGGGGGCTCGGTCAAAGACCGCATCTGCCTCAACATGATCGAAACCGCGGAGCGCGAGGGCAAGCTCAAACCGGGCGCGACGATCGTGGAACCCACCAGCGGCAACACCGGCATCGGCCTCGCATTGATCGCGGCGGTGAAAGGCTACCGGTTGATCCTGACCATGCCGGACACCATGAGCGAAGAACGGCGCAGTCTGCTGTCTGCCTATGGCGCCCATTTGATTCTCACGCCGGATACCAAGGGAATGGGCGGGGCGATCCACAAGGCCGAGGCGCTGCTGCAAGAGCACGGCGAATATTTCATGCCGCAGCAGTTCAACAACCCCGCCAATCCCGACATGCACCGCAAGACCACCGCCGTAGAGCTACTCAAGCAATTCAAGCGCATCGATGCTTTCGTGGCCGGTGTCGGCACCGGCGGCACGATCACCGGCGTCGGCGAAGTTTTAAAAGAAACGATGAAAGATGTCCGCGTCTGCGCCGTCGAGCCGGCGGCGTCGCCGGTGATCTCCGGGGGCGAGCCCGGTTATCACAAGATTCAAGGCATCGGCGCCGGCTTTATCCCAGCGGTGCTCAACCGGCAAATTTTAGATGAGATCATCACGGTGAGCGACGAAGAGGCGACCCTTCTCACCCGGCGTCTGGCCGCCGAGGAGGGTCTGCTGGTCGGCATCTCTTCGGGGGCCACCTGCGCCGCCGCGTTGAAAGTGGCCAAGACCATGGGTAAAGGCCACGTGGTCGTCACCATCTTCGCCGACAAAGGCGAACATTATCTAAGCACGGACCTGTTCAACGGCAAGCGATGGACCCAAAGCTCGACCGCCTGAACGGCCTCTTGCGGCAAACCAGTGGTGTACTGGTCGCCTTTTCCGCCGGCGTCGATTCCACTTTTCTACTCAAGATCGCGCACATGGTTCTGGGCGAGCGAGCCGTCGCGCTGACCGCTTCCTCGCCGACCGCGCCGCCGGGGGAACTCGAAGCCGCAAAAGCCTTTGCGGCGAGTCTGGGATGCCGCCACGTTATTTTGGATTCCCATGAGCTCGCTAATCCGTCTTTTCATCAGAATCCGGTCAATCGCTGTTTTTTCTGCAAAGATGAGCTTTATCGGATTTGCCGCGCTCAGGCGGACCGGTTAGGGATCGGCGCCATCGTGGACGGCACTAACCTGGACGACTTGAAAGATCACCGTCCCGGTCTTAAGGCAGCCAAGGAATGGGGTGTCCGACATCCATTAGTCGAAGCGGAAATGACTAAGGACGACATCCGCCGCCACAGCCGCGAGTTCGGTCTGCCGACCTGGGACAAACCGTCGAGCCCCTGTCTTTCCTCGCGTTTTCCCTACGGCACCGAAATCAATCTCGAACGGCTGAAGCAGATCGCCACCTGCGAGCTGTTCATGAAAGAACTTCGCTTCCGAGAGTTCCGCGTCCGCTACCACGGCGATCTGGCACGCATCGAGGTGGCGCCAAATGAATTCGACCGGCTATTCGAAAGAGAAACGCGAGAGGCCATTAGTCGGAAATTTAAGGAGGTCGGTTTCAACTACGTGAGCCTCGATTTGCAAGGCTACCGGACCGGCAGCCTAAACGAGGTCTTAAAGTCCAAATCGATTTAAGGTATCCGCCCTTCGCGGATCATAGCTTCGGCGAGCCAGAGATCCTCCGGCATAGTAATTTTCATGTTCGTTTTTTCGCCGTCGATCACCCACACCGGCTTGCCCATTTGTTCTACCAGCATAGCGTCATCAGTCGCCGTGAATCCTTCGCGCACGGCCCTGTCATGGGCTTTCACGATCAACTCGCGGCGAAATGCCTGTGGCGTTTGAATTTCCCATATCGCCTTCCGGTCCGGCGTCGACAGGACCCGATGATCGTCTGAAACAATCTTGATAGTGTCCCGGGCAGGCAGGCCGACAACGACGGCGCCATTGCGGTCGGCCAACTCGATGCAACGCTCGATCAGTGCAGGGGAAACGAAAGGTCGGGCGCCGTCGTGAATCACCACGATATCGGTGTCACCATCGACCTTTTCGAGGCCGGCTTTCACCGATTGCTGGCGGGTCGCCCCGCCACTTTGCAGCACCCACGGCCGCTGGCCCAGCGCCGAATCGCCCCGAAGCATTCCCTCGCACCGGGACAATTCGCTCGCGGCAATCACCAGGACAACTTTCTCGACGTTTCGCACGCCGAAAACCCGATCTAACGTACGCAAAAACATCGCTCGCCCGACCAGTGGTAGATACGGCTTCGGGACGTTACCGCCGACTCTCAGACCCTCGCCGGCGGCGACGATAACAGCGGTCACTTTCATAGGAAGCGAAAACAAAAAAGCCGAGAGATAACCCCCTCGGCTCTTTTTGATCGAATGCTGCGGGCCTGCGACTCAGTGAGTGAAGATATGGCGCAGCTCGTCCATGATTTTCTCTTCGGAATGGGAGCGCGCGATGGAAAGTTCTTTAACCAAAAGATTTCGCGCCGTGTCGAGCATCTTGCGCTCGCCGAAGGAAAGTTCTTTGTCCCCCTTCAATACAAAAAGGTCTCGTAAGACTTTGGCGATTTCGAGGATCGAACCGGTCTTAATCTTTTCGGTATATTCGCGATAGCGCCGGTTCCACGTTTGTTGGTCTGTTTCGATTTTTTTCTGCCGCAAGACTTTATAGACCTTGGTAACCATGGCCCGGTCGATGATTTTGCGCAAGCCGACCGACTCGACGTTATCGATTGGAATCATGATCTTCATATCCGTCTCGAGGATTCGAAGCATGTAGAATTTTCTTTCGGTCCCCGAAATGACGTGACTTCGAATCGCCTCGATCTCTCCCACCCCATGGGCGGGGTAGACGACTTTTTCGCCGACCTTAAACATAGCGACCTCCTAGTGAACCATAGCCTTCGCATAGATGTATTGACTTGAGGTGATGCGGAACAGACAAGTGGCAACGAGTGGGAAAGCAGAAAAGACTGCGACGCGCAATGGATAGGGAGAACAACCGACGCAGACGGTGACTTGGACGCCGACATCGATTAGTCATGCCACCTACTCTCGTTGCGTCGTGATGATATCGCCATGAAAAAAATTAGCGGCCAAAGTCTTTTGACCGCTATTTTGATCGTTCCTACACGAATCTATATACAATAGACATGGAGACTCAGTCAAGAGAAGCGGGATTTGTGGATCCCCACGGGCAAGCCCGTGGCGCCTTCCACTACGGCCCTCGGGCGAAATCCTGAGCAAGAGCCCCCGGCCAAGGCCGGGGATCGAGTCGAAGGGTCGAAAGCAATCATGGGGTCAATCGTTTACACGTTAAATATCGAAACCTCCCTAGGATCGCAGCTTCTCATTCTCTTACCGCTGCGCCGATGGAGCGAGATCGAGTGCCATGGTGAGGGCATCCTCGCCATCGTCCGAGTAATAAGCTCTGCGAATTCCCGTGGCGACAAACCCAGCGGATTCATAGAGCTTTTGCGCGGCGAGGTTCGATTTTCTAACTTCCAGCGTCACCCGGACGGAGGATCGCCGCAGGGCTTCGAGTATGACCTGCTCTAAGAGGGTTCGGCCAATTCCTCGGCGCCGGTACTCGCTACGAACCGCCAGGTTGTGAATATCCACTCCCTCCGGCAGGAGCCAGAAAAGTACATAACCGATAATTTTCCCGTCAATTTCCACGAGGATGGAGCGGGCGCACTCGACTTGGAACTCTTGGAGAAAGAAACGGGAGCTCCAAGGATAAGCGAACGACGCCCGCTCGATCGCCATCACCTCGTCCAGATCGCCGAGGGTCATGGGCCGAAACGAGGCGCCGTTCGCAAACGCAAAAAAACCACAGGAGTCATGCGCATCCTGTGGCTCTATGGCAAATTGGCCTTTCGCGTCTTTCGCTCTATCGATAATTTTCCACCCTGTCATTGCCCCTGTCCTTCAGGAGAAATACTTCCAGCAACTTGTTTTCGAAACGGTGCGCGAAGCCGACTACTCTTTCACGCAGGGGAATGACTGTGGTAAATTCCGGCGGGAAGGCTCCGACGCTCGATGATATCTTTCGCACTTGCTCGTCGGTGCATTTACCCTTTACGACGAATTGCCCATCGACCAACGCCAAATCGTAATCATAGTCCGGCATCTCGACCGGCAACTTGGTACTGCCCGCCAGACCGATATCCGGCGTCCGGCGCGGAAATTCCATGCGCAGCAGGAATGCGCCCCCCCGATCCTCCAACGTGTAGACATTGCCATAACGCCGCTCGCGTTCCAACTTTTCAACGAATCCCTTGGAGTAAAAGCCATCGACGGGAATCGGTGTTTCTCTAATGACGCCAGCGTGCCGCTCCAAAAACGGCTGCAATATCAAGCTCAGCGGAACCCCATAGACCGAAGCCGGGAAGCGCATCTCGTCGGCCGGTTTGACCCGGAAAATTCCTTCGCGCAGGCGAAAAACCCCCTCCGCCGCCGCGAGCGAAATGCCGATGAGAACATAGAAATTAATTTCTTGGCTAAAAATGATTTCCGGACCGTGCAACAGCGCTGCAACCGCCATGCACACAAGGGGATAGAGCACCGCGTTATGAACGATATTAAGTCCAGTGCTGCCGGCTGCGGTAAAAAGCGGGCTTTGCACCGCATCTTCCAGGCGCTTCTTGGTGCTGTGCGGCAAAGCGCCTACGACCGGTTGGGTGAGAAGAACGATCGCCCTACCAAGGCCCTGCCTCAGGGAACCGCCGCTCGTGAATTGCGCCGATATCTCCTGAAAGCTCGCCGGCAATTCCTTTTCAAAAGTCTTCTTCGGCCGGGCCTCCTTTTTCGGTTGAGGCGCCGGTTTTGCGGCTGTTGGTTGAACGCCAGCTTTGGCTGCAGCCGCCGCGGGCTTGGGTGGTGCTGCGACGTTTGGCGCCGCAGGCGCGGGCTTTGGCAGAGGAGTAGCTTTTTGTTCCGTAGGCGTCGGCGTCGCAATCGGTTGAGCGCTCGCCGGTTGGGGTGCGGACTGGACTGGTGCGGGCGCCGCGGGCGGCTGAACCGGAGCTTTGGCTACATCTGTGGCGGCTGCGGGCTCTGGCGATGCGGCGACATTCGGCGTCGCGGGCGCGGTCGCAGGCGTTAATGGAGGAGAGGCTTTCTGTTCCGCAGCCGCGGGGTTAGCACTGGCCGGGGCGCTCGCTTGTTCGGGAGCAGCCGCCGCAGGTGCAGCGGCTTGCCCTTTGCGAAAGCGTGATTGGAAGTTTTCGCCGATGTTGGTTTCCGGGTGCAACGCCCGTGCCCGCGCGATCAGAACCTCTTCGGTTTCGAGATTGTTCGGATCGGGGACGCAGCAATCGACCGGGCAGACCGCTGCGCAAGCCTCATAATCGTGGAAACCCACGCACTCCGTGCACAACAGCGGGTCGATGACATAAACCGGGTCGCCCTGGCTAATTGCGTTGTTCGGGCACTCGGGCTCGCAGGCCCCGCAGTTGATGCAATCGCTAGTAATCGTGGTCGACATTAAGTAACTCCAAAATCTCTTCAATTTTAATTACTTGTTTCGCCTGGGGTTGTCAATAATTTGAGTGTTCTTGAAAGTCTCAAAAGGATCGTGTTACCTATCTTTTCGGGGCGGCGTACCCAAGTGGTTAAGGGAGAGGTCTGCAAAACCTCGATGCAGCGGTTCGAATCCGCTCGCCGCCTCCAAATCTAGCTTGAATCCGTAGAGTATTTCTAATCCGCGTCTTTTGATTTATTCTTTGGTATTATAACATTCCTGATTGAGGAAGCACTGGCCCCTGGAGGGCTTCAAATGATTTATCAAATCATCGCCGTCATCGGTGCTCTGGTCATGTTCGGTTGCTTACTTTACGTGCTTTGGGTGGTGGGGAAGTCTTTAAAGCAGTAGCTGATTAGCTGGCCCCTCAGTCCGCGACTGCAATCGTCTTGCCCCCTCCTCACGAAAGCCAACAAACCTCCAAGCAATTCACGTTGAGTCAAAGTCCCAACAGTTTTTTAATCACACCAAAGACCGATACCACTCGTCCCAAAACAGCAACAGCCGCCAGGAAACCTGTCTCGCGCTTGACAATCCGAACGACCATCTCTTTCCCTTGTGCTTTGTAGCGAAACTCTGCGCGCATCATAACCTCCTGATTGCAAGAACGCCCGGCGTTAGTTTGTTTCCTCACGAACGAGATCCCTTCTGCCAATGACCCGGTAAAAATAGTCGAGTCATCGAAGTCTGACCCTCAGCATGACCCTCAGCACTGACCCTCAGCA
>JACPFE010000043.1 GCA_016183145.1 Deltaproteobacteria bacterium
AACGCGCTTAACGGCTGGGTCGAGCGATGAATAAAGATGGGCGGCGCAGGGCCCGGAGTAAACGTAGCCGGCATGGGGGACCACGCCGGCGATCATCGCAGATGACGCCGGTCTTGTTCCCTTCGGCCCCAGTGGACTCGAAACGAAACATTCATCGATGAGTCCGTTGAGCTCTACCGGGTCGGCCGGATAAAATGAGCCGGCCACTGCGGGAGATCTCACTCGTTCCATGATCCCCCCTGGCATTAAATCTTACGGCTCGGCGACCGTGACCTCCAGGATGCCGATGCCTTCGATATCTCCTTCAACTTTGTCACCGGGCTTGAGAAAAACCGGCGGCGTACGCGCAAAGCCGACGCCCGACGGGGTTCCCGTGCTGATGATGTCGCCGGGCTCCAATGTCATGCCTTTGGATAGACTCTCGATGGTCGTGGGAATGTCGAAGATCATGTCGCGGGTGTTGCCGTCCTGCATGACTTCGCCGTTGACCCGGCAGATGAGCCGCAACTGCTGGGGGTCCGGCAGCGCGCTCTTGTCGACGATCCAGGGGCCGATGGGACAAAAGGTGTCAAGCGACTTGCCTTTGAACCATTGGCCATGTTGGCGCTGCAGCTCCCGGGCGGTCATGTCGAGACAGATGGTGTAGCCGAAGACATAGTCATAGGCCTTCTCTTTAGGAATATCCTTACCTTTTTTGCCCATGACCACCGCGAGCTCGACCTCCCAGTCCAGTTTGTCGGTGGCTCTGTGTTTGATGACCTTGCCTAGGTGGCCGATTACCGACGTCGCCGGCTTGGTGAAGAACACCGGGTAGTCAGGATATTTGATCTCCAGCTCGCGCGCTCTGGCCCCCTCGTCGACATGTTCGCGGTAATTGATGCCCAACATGACACAGTTCTTTTTCGGCGCCGGGATCGGCGAGAGCAATTTGACCTGGCTCAATTTTACCAGCGCGCCGGCAGCGGTGAGTTTTTTTTGCTCCTCCGGGCTCTTGCCCGCAACATACTTTTCCGCCTTGCGCGCCACCGCGAGCGCCTTGGCGCCGGCCTCGATGAAGGCCTGCATGGTCGCCAGAAAAGGCGGGTTGCCGCCTTTGAGATAACGACGATTGACCTCGGCGAGATCGGTGATTTGATCCTGGGGACCGATCAGCCCGAGTCGCTGCTGATTCTTCCTTGAGAATGTGACAAGTCGCATGGTTTCCTCCGCGTTGAAAAGTTTCGAATGGATGAATACAAACCTAGTAAGGAACGATGCATGCTCGAGGAAGAAAGCCTTCGGACCGGGAGCGATGGGCCTCTACCTCGAAGGCCACCCACGCCAACCCCTTGGGCTGCTTATTCCGACGGCCTGGGCCTGGGATGATCTTCAGGTTCCTACCCTCCCGGTTCCTCAGTCTTCCTTCCCCTCGCCAAAATCCAAATGTAACATCGATAAAGACGTTGGTATTACTCTCCGATGCCGAGAAGCCGGCACGCGTTGGCGCCGGTGATTTGATCTCTTTCTCTAGCGCCGATTTTCGCGCCGCGCAACGTTTCCACCGGTTCCGGGTCGCCCATGTCATAGGGGTAGTCGCTGCCGAGCAGCACGTGATCGGCGCCGAAGTTGGCAACGAGATATTCCAAAGCCGTGGCGCTATGCGTAATGGTGTCGAAATAAAATAGTTTGAGGTATTCACCCGGCGCCTTTGCGATTTTCGAAGTCGACGAGTTCTGGATGCGGTAACCGCGGTCCAGCCGGCCCCAGGTGTAAGGCAGAAAGCCGCCGGCGTGGGCGAGCAAGAACTTGAGTCTCGGAAAACGCTCCAAAACCCCGCCGAAGATACATTTGGCCATAGCCAAAGAGGTGTCGGTCGGATTGCCGATCAGGTTAGCGAGATTGTAGTCTTTCATCCGTTCGGAGCCAACCACCTGTTGCGGATGCACAAAGATCAGCGCGTTTAAGGCTTGCGCCGCCTCCCAAAAAGGGTCCAAGCCCGGGTCGTCGAAGTAGCGCCCGTTGATATTCGAGCCGATCTCGGCACCACGAAGTCCGAGCCGGGTCATGGCGCGCTCCAACTCCGCCGCCGCCTTTTGACTGTCTTGCATCGGCACCGAAGCGAAAGCGACAAACCGACGCGGGTGCGAGGCCACCGCTTCAGCTAGGCGGTCATTGAGCCAGCGGGCGAATTCGAGCGACTCCTCGGCCTCCATCCAATAGAAAAAATAGGAGCCGGCGGGGGAGAGCGCCTGCATATCAATGCCCTGGTGGTCCATGATCGACAGGCGTAAATCGAGGTCGGAGAACTCCGCTTTGAGCTGGGTTAAAATCGCCTTGCCGGCGCGCGTGACCATGTCGCGGCCGCGCTCGTTCTTTTCGAGCTTGAGACCGTAGCGCTGACCAACCTCGGTGGCGACTTTTAGACTGTCCGACGGCACGTAGTGGGCATGAACATCGATAACCATGGTTGACGGGATTCTAGCGGACGCTCCAAGGACAGCTATCGGAGGGCAAGGTGATTGTCAAGTTTAGCCGACAAGCGCTGGCGCAGGTGAAGCAAGCACGCCGAACAGGAGGATTGAGGGGGATCGCGCGCGGCAATGCGCGGCGCCGAGAAATTTTGCCCCAGTTTGGTTTGCCTGTGCGGTTGAGCTTTGGTAACTTTTGCTCATGCGCAGGAAAAGGAGCGAAAACCGCGCCACGATGCGCGAAGGCGATCGCATCTTGATCGACAAGGGAATCTCCAGAAAAGTCATGATCATCGCGCGAGTCGAGATTCCGCATTCCAATGAAAAGATATTCGTCTCTAAATCGGGCGGCAAGTTTACCATCGGATTGAAAGTTTGGAAGTCTGATTACGCCTGGAGCGAAAAAAACCAGATGTGGGTGCCCAAACATTGAGCGATCATTGGCGGCGCCGGCAGTGCTCGACCCTTCGACGCGAGCCCCGGCCTTGGCCGGGGACTCTTGCTCAGGATTTCGCCCCACGGGCGTACCGGAAGGTGCCACAGGCTTGCCCGTGGGGCTCCACCTTAAGCAACCCTCAATGGGAATTCTACGGTGGCCGTGAAGCGTAATTTTTCAGCAGTCGTCGCGGAGATTAGAAGTGGCAAGGGGCCTCGGCTACTGATGCTCTTCGGTGATGATTTGCAGGTGCAGCAAGCTTGCAAGACCGTTGTCGACCTTTTGGTTCCCGAGAACCAACGGGGCTTTAACCTCGAGCGCTTAGACGGCCGTGCGGCGACCTGGGATCAAATCGAGGCGTCGCTGATGACTCCGCCGTTTTTCCCAGGCAAGAAAGTCATTTGGGTTGAGAGCGTCCCGTATTTCGTCACTCGCGAACAAAAGGGCGAGTTGGGTGAAAAAATTCTCCGACTTTGGAGTGACGGCCTGCGCGAGGAAGCGAGCAAAGCCCTCATGGATTTGCTCGTCGTCGAGGGTTGGACCCAAGAGCGTCGGAGGCCAGAGGCGACGCGGAAGCGCTTTTCGCTTATTGTAAGAGCCGCGGATTGGATTTCAACGCGCGCAAAGCGGCCGGCGGGCATAGGCTTTTTGAGCTATTGGACCAGGGGCTTCCCGAGTGGGATTTTCTTTTGCTTACGGCGCTCCAGGTCGATCGGCGTTCGCGTCTCTACAAACGCTTCGAAGAATTGGGCGCCGCATTATACGTCGGCCCGGAGCGGGACCGCTACGGCAAGATAAGCCGGGAGAGCTTATTGGAATTTATCAATCAGCGCCTAAAACAAGCGGGCAAAACGTTGGAGCCGCGCGCGCGGGAAATGATTCTAACGCGGTCCGGCGATAATTTGCGCGGGCTCGACCAAGAGCTGGAGAAGCTATTCCTCTATGCCGGCGATCGCCCGACCATCAGCGGCCAAGACGTTGACGCGGTCTTCGTCGATCAGGGCGAGGGTTGGATATTCGATCTCACCCGCGCCGTCGGCGAGCGCGACCCGGCGGCGGCGCTCGCGCATCTGGCCCGCCTCATCGCCCAGGGAGAGCATCCGTTGAGACTCCTGGCTACCCTCGCCGGAGAAATCCGTAAACTATTGGCAGCGCGCCAGCTCATCGAGGGAGAGCTGCGCGCGGTTTGGCAACGCGGCATGAGTTATCCGCAGTTTCAACAGCGTGTCTTGCAACAGGGAGCGCCCGTTCTCACGGGCAACCCTTACGCCGATTACAGGTGTTTCGAGAGAGCGGATCATTTCACCGTTAGCGAACTGCACTCAACCATGGAAGGAATCTTCGATGCCGATCTGCGCTTGAAATCGAGCGGCAGCGATCCTCGGCTGGTCATGGAAAGGCTGGTATTGGGAATGTGTTTGCGGTCGCACCCTGAAGGCACCGCAGACCTCAGGGTAGCGAGATGAGGCAGAAGGCAACCGCAGGGGCGACCGGCCGGTCGCCCCTGCTGATTTTTCTCGCGGTTTTTTTATTCGCCACGCCAGCCGTCGGAGAGATGGTGGTTCAGGCCTGTTTTAGCCCGGCGGGAAAATGCTCGTCACTTATCATCCGCGAGATCCAGCAGGCCAAGAAAGAACTCCTTGTCGCGGTTTACGCCTTTACCAGCGATGAATTGGCCGCGGCCGTGGTTCAAGCGAAGAAACGCGGTCTGGCGGTGCAGGTGGTCATCGATCGGGATTTCGACGCCGGAAACGAGAGATCGAAAGGAAAATTCCTGGAGGCAGAAAGGGTTCCCGTGCGCCGCATCGCCGCGATAAAGTCCAATCTCGCGGTGAAAGAGGCGGGTTTGATGCACCAAAAATTCGCCATCCTCGACCGCAGCATGGTGTTGACGGGTTCTTACAATTGGACCCACGCGGCGGAGCGGTTAAACGACGAGAATCTGCTTTTCTTTCGTGACGCCGGGCCATTGGCGGAAGAATACCGAAGGATTTTCTGGCAACTCTGGGAGAGGAAAAATTGAAGCGCGTTTCACCGGGAACGGCAATCGCCGTCGCCATCGCCTTTGCGGCGGGACTTTCTTCCCACGTTCTATATCGGCGTTGGAATCCCTCGTCACCGCGGCCTGAGCTCATAAGCACGGACGGCGGGATCGCCGCGCCCGGCTCTGGGCTTGAGCCGAAGAGTTATCCCGTGACCTACCTGCCACTGGAGACGCGGGCTCCGCTCCCGCTGGAGATGCCGCTGCTTCCGGCCCGTGACGTGGAAAAAATCCGCGGCCTCGCTGGCAGTCCCGCGCGGGTTCGTGGCCGCATCTTTCGGGTTGGGCATTCGGCGAAGAGCAACACTTATTTCTTGAATTTTGGACCTTCGCGGGAGGCGCTTACCGCTGTCATCTTTGCTTCGGCTGCGGAACTGTTCGAAAAAAACCAGACAAGCCCCAAGAGCTTTGAAGGCCGAGAGGTCGAGATTCATGGACAAATCAAGGATCATCCTCAGTATGGCTTGGAGATTGTTCTGGAGAACCCCGCGCAGATCAAAGTGCTCAATTGACTGAAGGTTTCGAAAACTATGCGGTGGAGATAGGAAAAAAATATGACCGAAGAGAAAAAATGCATGATCTGCGCCAAGCCGGTCCTGATACTCAAAGGCGGCATCTGTGACCCCTGCCAGGACCGCATTCGCAGAGAAGCGCTGGGAGAACAAGCCGGCATCAGCGAACGCGCCGACCGTGAGCTAGCCAAACACGGCGTGAATCCCAGCAAAAAATAGCCACCATGCCCGTCCTCAACGCTCGACGGAGGAGAGCCAATCTAGCTTATTGGATTTCCGCTGATCTATTTTGCAGGGAACTACCCGTCGCCCTGCCCTTCGACCGCCAAATCGCGTAGAATCGCGGCAACTTAGCAAGTCAAAAGAGGTTCGCCCCCTTGCCGAGAATCTTCGACAATATCGATAAGCAACTTCTCCCCGCGCTTCGCGAGACGATAGAGCTGTCTACCCGATCCGATTTCTGCGTCGGTTATTTCAGTCTCCGGGACTGGACAGAGATCGAAACGCTGATGGAGAACTAGGCTGGTGGCCCAAACCGCCAATTGAACAATGCCAGCCAATTCAAATACAAGCCGCACAAAATTTCACTTTTCCCCGGTTTACTGGTGAGGTTGCGAAGGCTGTTTTATGCCCGCAGAAGCTAAAGCCAGAATCAGAATCAACGAACTGCTCCAGCGGTCTGGCTGGCGTTTCTTTGACAATGAGAAGGGCCCCGCCAACATTAAGCTCGAAGCTCACGTCAA
>JACPFE010000389.1 GCA_016183145.1 Deltaproteobacteria bacterium
CATCGTGGCCAAGACCCCGTGCGCGATCGGATACAGCGGCCTGGGCTACCTGATCGACCAGGTGAGAACCGTGTGCGTCTCCAAATCGGCGGACGCCCCGTGCGTCGAGCCCAGCAAGGCGTCCGCGGCTGACCGCAGCTATCCGCTGTCGCGTGCGCTGTATATTTACACAGTTGGAGAGCCGAAGGTGGAGGTGGCCGCCTACCTCGATTGGATCAAGTCCGAGGCCGGCCAACGGATCGTCGAGCAAAGTGGCTTCGTGGCAGTCCGCTGACAAACTTCCGGGTGACGAGTCGGGCCGCAGGGGTTGTACGCGAACGGTGGGGCACGGCGGCAAAGCGGGCTATTGATCGACCTGAAGCTCGGGACTTGCGAGGGTGGTGTGGGGCATAATCTACGCAGCGACATCAGCGGCGACGGCACCGGCGGTAACACGTTGAAGAAAGGGCGCTGCGGGTGAACCGGTTGAGCAAACGCGTTGCTGCGAACGGGAGAACTCGCTCCGGGACGGCTCTTGAGCCGGTCATTGAGTGGATAATTCGCGTCTGCGGCTTCAGCGCGATCTTCTTCGTCTTCGCGATCTTCCTGTTTGTTTTCACCTCCGGGGCCGACTTCATCCTGCACCGGCTGGACGCCGGCGAGTTTCTGCTCAGCACGGAGTGGTATCCGTCGTCGATCGCGAACAAACGCTACGGCACCTTGGCGTTGTTTGTTGGGACCGTCAGCGTCACGGCGCTTGCGATGCTGATTGCCGTGCCGTTTGGGCTCGGCGCCGCCGTATTCATCTCCGAGTTCACCAGCGGCAAGCTCAAGGAAAGCCTCAAAATCGTCGTCGAACTTCTGGCCGCCATTCCGTCGGTCGTCTGGGGGTTCATCGGCATTGCGATCATGAACCCGCTGATCATCATCCTGTTCGGCGCTCCCATCGGCCTCAACGTGCTCAACGGCGGCATCATTCTGGGGCTCATGAGCGTGCCCATCATCGTCTCCATCGGCGAGGACGCGCTGAAAGCGGTGCCGGATTCGTACCGCGAGGCCTCGCTTGCTCTCGGCGCGACCCGCTGGCAGAGCACCTACAAGGTGCTGTTCCCCGCGGCTCGCAGCGGCTTGTTGGCTGCGGTGCTTCTCGGCGTCGGCCGCGCCATCGGTGAAACCATCGCGGTGTTGATGGCCACCGGCCACGCGGTGCAAATCCCCCACAGCCTGCTCGACTCGGTGCGTACGCTGACGGCCACCATCGCCGCCGAACTCGGGGAAACCGCCCGCGGGGGCGACCACTACCAGGCGCTCTTCGCCATCGGCGTGCTGCTCTTCGCGCTCACCTTCGTCGTCAATCTGACGGCGGACCTGCTCGTTCGAGGAACTCGAGACGAATGAGCGAGCAATCGGCGGGACTGCCCTTCAAGACGAGCGCCGTGACGGCAGCCAACCGCTCGCGCGAGCACGTCCTAGTCGCCGTGCTTGGCATGGCGACGGCTCTGCTGATCCTGCCCCTTCTGGCCATCATCGGCCTCCTCGTCGTCAAGGGCTTCCCCGCTCTCTCCTTAGAGTTCTTGTTCTCCGCCCCTGCGGCTGGCATGACGGCAGGCGGTATCTTCCCGGCCATCGTTGGAACGCTCTGGTTGGTAGGCGTATCACTGCTCGTGGCCGCGCCGATCGGCGTACTGGCGGGCATTTATCTGAACGAGTACGCGGGCGACACCTGGGTCACTCGAATTATCCACCTGGCCATCGTCAATCTGGCGGGAGTTCCCAGTATCGTGCACGCGTTGTTCGGGGTCGGCGCGTTCGTTCTCTTCCTCGGGTTAGGGACCAGCATTCTGGCGGCATCGCTCACGCTGGCGGTCATGACGCTGCCGGTGATCATCGCCAGCACCAAGGAAGCCCTGGCTTCTGTGCCGATGCCATTCCGTCGCGCCTGTTGGGTGCTCGGCGCCACGCGCTGGCAGACCATCCGTCACGTGGTGCTGCCAAACTCGATCAGCGGGATCCTGACCGGGGTGATCCTCCAGGTTTCACGGGCGGCCGGTGAGACGGCGCCGATCATGTTCACCGGTGCGGCTTTCTACCTGCCCTTCCTGCCCCAGTCGGTTTGGGACCAATGCATGGCGCTCTCGATGCACTTGTTCACGGTCTCCACCCAGGTGCCGAACGTGCCGGAGCCGATCCCCTACGCCACGGCCTTGGTCCTTCTCGGTCTCGTGCTCGGGGTGAACCTGGCATCGATCATCTTCCGCAGCTATCTGAGGTCGCACAGGAAATGGTAGAGGCGGCCGTCCGGAATAAGATCGAGATCGATAACCTGAGCGTTCGCTTCGGCCGCAGGCAGGCCCTCGACAGCGTCTCGCTCGAGGTCCGCGAGAACGAGATTCTGGCCATCATCGGGCCGGCCAACGCCGGCAAGACCACGCTGCTGAATTGTCTGAACCGGATGACGGACTTTATCCCCGACGCCAAGGTCTCCGGAACGATTCGCATCGACGGTCAGGATATCCACGCGCTACGCGATGGCGCGGCACTGCGGCGCCGGATCGGGATGGTCTTTCCGCTGCCCGTCGGGCTGCCCATGTCGATCTACGACAACGTTGCCTTCGCGCCGCGCATGGCCGGCCTGCGCGACCAGCGCCGGCTCGACGCGGAGGTCGAGAGCTGTCTCACACAGGCTGCTCTCTGGGACGAGGTCAAGGATCGACTTGGCGATCTCGGGACCAAGCTGTCGGGCGGTCAGCAGCAGCGTCTGACCATCGCGCGGGCGCTGTCGCTCGCTCCGGAGATTCTCTGCCTCGATGAGTTCTCGATCGCCGTCGACCCGGTGACGACGATGAAGATCGAGGAGGTGATCAAGTCGCTCAAGACCCGGATGACTGTCATCCTGGTCACCAACCTGGTGCTGCAGGCCAAGCGGCTTGCCGATCGCACCGCCCTGCTGCTCGACGGGCGGCTGATCGAGGTCGACAAGAACGAGGTGATCTTCTCCCGCAGCACCGGCGACGTAAAGACGTTCCAGTACGTGCAGGGGGTGTTCGGATGATCGAGACAACGGCCACCGCCGCCGCGAGTGCGATCACCACGCGCCAACTCCGCCTGTCGTACGGGGCCAACGAGGCTCTGCACGGGATCGACCTGAAGATCTCCGCGGGCGCCGTTAGCGGCGTGATCGGTCCTTCCGGCTGCGGCAAGACCACCTTGCTCCGATGCTTCAACCGCATCAATGAGCGCTACGACAACGTGACAACCTCCGGTGAGGTTGTGATTCACGGCCGCAACATCTACGACGCCGACGTCGATTTGATCGAGCTGCGCAAGGCGGTCGGGATAGTCTTCCAACGCCCGAATCCGCTGCCGATCTCCATCCGCGACAATGTTCTGTATGGCTACCGCCTGCACACGCCGCGCGCGCAGCGCGGCCGGGCAAGCGAAGAGGAGGCCCTTCAGAAAGCCCTGGAAGAAGTCCAGTTGTGGGACCTCCTCAAGGATCGCCTCAAGGAAAAGGGCACCCGGCTCCAGCTCGAGCAGCAGCAGAAGCTGTGCATCGCCAGGCTGCTGCCGCTCAAGCCGTCCATCATCCTGATGGATGAGCCCTGCTCGGCGCTCGATCCTGGCGCGACTGAGAAGATCGAGAACCTGATGCGCGATCTTGCCGGCACCTACACGATCGTGGTCGTAACCCACAACATGGCGCAGGCCCGGCGCGTGACCGACGAGTGCATCTTTATGTTGCTGGGCGACCTCATCGAGCATCGCCGTACGGAGGATCTCTTCATCCGTCCGCGCGACCAGCGCACAGCCGACTACCTCGAGGGCCGATTCGGCTAGAACGAAGCTGCGGTCCGGTTCGCCTGCGTTCTCGCTCGGAATTCCGCCCCACGGGCGTACTGAAACGTGCCACGGGCTTGCCCCCGTGGGGCTCCACAGTCGTCGCTCGTGTTCGTGACTCGTGTTCACGAGTGGTGGTCGGCGAGCGGCGCCAGCGCAAGATGACGCCCCAGCGGTCAGACCTTTTTCCGCTGGTGCGAGAGGTAATCGACGAGGAGGTATTGGCCGAGGCGGTCGGGGCGGGTGTAGAAGGCGCGGCCTTTGTTGATGCGGGTCAGATCATCGACGAAGCCGCGCAGCACCGGGCTGTCATCGAGCATGAAGGTATTGATGGTGATCCCTTTGCGCGTGATGCGCTCGGCCTCTTTTAAAGTTTCTTCGGCGGCGCGTTGGCTGATGCCGCCGAAGCTCAGCGGCCACTCGCAGTAAAGCCTTCCCTGGCGGCAATAGGCCGTCGGCTGGCCGTCGGTGATGACGATCATTTGCTGGTTGGCGCTGGGGCGCCGCTCCAGCAGCGTCGAAGCCAAATGCAAACCGTCTTGCAGGTTGGTAAAGGGATCGCCCATGTTCCAGGTCGCCTGGGGAAGATCTTTGGCTTTGAGCTCGACGGCGCGAGTGAAAAAACCGACGATGCCGAAATAGTCGCGCGGATGGAGCGAGCGCACCAGGCTCTCCATCGCCAGGGCGACTTTTTTTGCCGCGGCGAAGCGCCCTTCCCAGCTCATCGACCAGCTCATGTCCAACAGCAGCACGGTGGCCGACCGCGTCGTATGCTCGGATTCATAAACCGCGAAATCCTTCGGCCCGATGCGCACCGGCACGCCGCCGCCGTGCAGCAGCGCGTTCTTCAACGTCTGGATCATGTTGATATGGAGCGGCTCGCCCTGCACGTACGGACGGCTGGTCTCGACCAGCAGTTCATGGCTGCCGCGGTAGCGCGCCTCGTGGCGTCCCATGCCGTCGCGGCGCAACTGCTGATAGATGTCTCTCAACGCCAACTGGCCGACGCGCCTAACTGCTTTCGGGGTCAGCTCGAAGCGCTCCCCCTGTTCGACAACGTAGCCCCCTTCTTCGAGCAACGACTGCATGCGCATGACCCCTTCGAAGTCCTGCATCGGGTCGCCGCCGAGAAGTTTTTCCAAGAGCTCCTTATCGACGTCTTTAAGCTGCATGCTCGATAGCTGGCTTTCCAGCCGGCGCAGCTCCTCCATGCGCTCCATCAGCTCCTGGGACTGCTTGAAATCCGCGGGCGTCTGGCCGCGGAAGAGACTCCCCTCCCGGCGCAGCCAGTTTTCCAGCTTGCGGATCTGCTCCAGTTGCGCCAGCAGCTTTTGGAATTCTTTCTCGGCGTCGGCATTCTCGAAGCGGTAAGACGTGAGCTTCTCCACCGCTTCGCTGGTTTTCCCCGGCAAGTCGTTGAGGAACTGTTTTTTGCTCTGGGTATCTTGGCCGGCCTGATCGAGCTCTGCCAGCGTCTGGCGTTCCTGATCGACAATCGATTCGAGCTGCTCCTGCACTTCATCCATGGCGGACTGAAGCTTGTACTCGTCGTACATTTTGCGCATCTCGCGGGCGAGCTGCTGGAGCAAATCGTCGATGCCCTTGGTTTGCTTCTCCCCTTGTTTGATCCCTTTCTGCATCAGCCGGCGCATCGCCTGCTGGAGATCGCCGGTGTCGTTCATGTACTCGTTCAACTGGTCGAAGACGCTGTCGGCGTCCATGGAATCGCGCCGGCGCGCGTCCCAGCGGCTGTAGCGGATATGCACCATAAGGGCTGATGATCGGCGGATCGGCCTAGGCAGCGGCCGTCGACTTACTTGCCGTAGGTGGCTCTCCCGCCTTCGATTTCCTTGTTTAGTTTCTGGTGCAGGTGCAGGCCCTCGAGGACAAACTCGGTCGCCGAGGCCATCAGGGAGGGAGCCTCCTGAATACCCAGGGTGCGGATCGCTTCCTTGAGGCCGGGAATCTCTTTGATTCCTTCCAAATAATCCTGCGACGCCATCTGGTCGGAGACCTCCATGCCCCAGCCGGAGTTGAAAAACTCGACCACTTTTTGCAAGGAGTTGAGGCTGAAATACTGGTCGAAGACCTTAAGGATGGAGCGGTTGAGCAGTTTTTCCACCAGGTCGTCTTCCTTTTTGTCCTCGCCGACGTATTCCATCTCGATCTTGCCGTTGGTCGACGCCAGCACGGAATGCAGATCGCTGATCCTCGGCACGATGTCGTTTTCCCGGCAGCGCAGCGCGCGTTTTTCCGCGTTGCTGATGATGCTTTCAAAGTTGTTGATGGTCACCCGCACGCTCACGCCCGAGGACTGGTTGATCTCGTTGGATTTGCGCGCCTCGAAAGTCAGATGGCCGAGGATCTCCTTCAGGAAGCGCGGCACCTCCACCTTGCGGGTGCGCTCGCTGAGCGGCGCGGCCTCCTGCTCCATGATGACGAGTTCGTCCTCGATCGTCTTGGGATAATGGGTGCGGATCTGCACGTCGAAGCGGTCCTTGAGCGGGGTGATGATGCGGCCCCGGCTGGTGTAATCCTCGGGGTTGGCGCTGGCGACGATGACGACGTCCAGAGGCAGGCGAATCTTGTAGCCCTTGATCTGAACGTCTTTCTCCTCCATCAAATTGAACAGACCGACTTGAACCTTTTCGGTCAGGTCGGGGAGCTCGTTGATGGCGAAAATACCGCGGTTGGTGCGCGGCACCAGACCGTAGTGGATGGTTTCCTCATCCGCCAGATAGCGTCCCTCGGCGACCTTGATCGGATCGATCTCGCCGACCAGATCGGCGATGGATACATCCGGCGTCGCCAGCTTTTCCCCGTAGCGATGGTCCCGGTCGATCCACTGGAGCGGCAGCGCATCGCCCAGCTCCACGAATTTCTTGCGGCAGGCGCGGCAGATCGGCTTATGGGGATTGTCGTTGATCTCGCAGCCCTCGACAATCGGTATGCGCTCGTCCAACAAACTGATCAGCCCGCGAATGACGCGCGATTTGCCCTGGCCGCGCTCCCCCAAAAACACCATATGGTGTCCGGAGAGAATCGCGTTCTCGATTTCCGGTATGACCGTTTCATCGTAGCCGATGATTCCCGGCAGGATGCGCTTGCCGCTTTCTAAATAGTTGACCAGATTTTTGCGCATTTCATCGCGCACCGGCAGCACCGCTACGCCGCTTTTTTTAAGCTCCCCTAATGTCTTTGCTTCGGTCACTGGATCCGCCTCCCTTGGTAAATTTTTCCTGTCGCCGTAGAACAAACCTAAACTTATCTTATCATGGCGCGGACGAATTCAGAAATCGTAATCTTAACGTCAAATTGACAACCGCTGAAAATAGGCATGCAACCGGTCGTAGCTGTCGAGCAGATGCTGCGGCATCACCCGGGTCTCACCGACGACCGGCATAAAGTTGGTATCGCCCTCCCAACGCGGCACGATATGCCAATGCAAATGGTCTTCGATGCCGGCGCCGGCGCACTTGCCGAGATTCATTCCCAGATTGATTCCGCCCGGCTGCAACACCTCGCGCACGATGTCCACCGAGCCGCGCAACGCCTCGTTTAAGTCGCCGTATTCTTCGGCGGACAAGCCGGAAAGGTGCTTTTCGTGGCGTTGGGGCGCGATCAGCACATGCCCGTTGTTGTAAGGATACTTGTTGAGCATGACGAGGGAATGTCGGGTTCGGACCAACACCAACGCCTGGCGGGAATCGCCGGCCGAGAATTTATCGCAGAATATACAGCCGCTCTCCTTCGAACCCTGGTCGATATAGACCATTCGCCAAGGAGCCCACAGCCGCTTCACCCGGACACTCCTTCCTCCGCGCCCTCGACGCTCTTACCGTCCACCCGCAGCCGCAGTTCTTTTCCCACTTTGAAGAAAGGCACGCGCTTCGCCGAGACCGAGACCAGGGCGCCGCTTTTGGGATTACGCCCCTGGCGCGCGCGCCGATGTTTCACCACAAAGCTGCCAAAACCGCGGATCTCGATGCGATCTCCCTGCGCCAGGGCATCCACCATCGAATCAAAGACGGCGTTGATAATCACTTCCGAATCTCTGCGGGACAGATGAGGAAACCTCTTGTTCACCTCGTCGATCAAATCTCTCTTTGTCATAACCTCCCCCTTCAAGCACAAAAAGCTGATTCGTTTCTACAAACCGATGCCGGCCTACGGCCAGATGATCAACGCAGCAAGGCTGGAGACCATTCGTAGCGCAACCAGGCCGCTTCGCCTCTCGGGAAACGCCGGCCGAAGACACCGAACATGAAGCGCTCCCACCAGCGCTCCTGTTCCATCCGGGAATAATAGACGGCGGGTTCCGCCTCCATACCGACGCGCTTGGCGGCAAGCTCGATGGCATCCTCCAGAGTGCCGAACTGGTCCACCAGGCCGATTTCCTTGGCCTGGGCGCCCGAATAAATCCGGCCGTCGGCGAGCTTTCTGACCTTGACCTCGTCCATTCCCCGCCCGCTCGCCACGGCACTGACGAATTGGCCATGCACGTTGTCGACCAGAGACTGTAGAATCTGGCGCCCCTCCGGCGAAAGCGGCTGGAAGGGCGAGCCGAGATCTTTATTGAGGCCGCTCTTGACGTTGTAGCCTTTGACGCCGATCTTTTTCATCAGCTCCTCGACGTTATTGAATTGCATGATCACCCCGATGGAGCCGGTCAGGGTGCCGGGGTTGGCGATGATTTTTTCACAGGCGCTGGCGATGTAATAGCCGCCGGAAGTCGCCATCGATCCCATCGAGGCGAACATCGGTTTTTTCGCTTTGGCTTTTTGGATCGCCTCGAAGATTTCCTGGGTCGGCGCCACGGCGCCGCCCGGGGTATCGATGCGCACGACGATCGCCTTGATCCATGGCGCCTCTTTGAAGCGTTTCAGCTCGCTCAGCACCGACTGCGAATCATCGATGGTGCCTTCGATTTGTAATACGCCGATCCCCTCGCCCGAGAACATCGATATCACCTTGGAGTCGCCGCCGGTCAGATAAGCGTAAAAGAACACCCCAGCGAAAATCACCAAAATGAAAACGAATAGTACCCCGAGCCCCTTCAGTATCGGATGCTTCCTAGCCATCGTCTAAATTCAGCGCGTCCTTTCGGCGTTTATAGTAACGGTTATAAATAAGTTTACATACCCCTCACCCAAGCCCCTTCGACTTCGCTCAGGGCAGGCTCTCTCCCGCAAGGGGAGAGGGAACCTAAGAAGTCTCCCCTCCCTCGACGGGAGGGGATTAAGGGGAGGGTGATTTATGTCAACACACTTATTGCTTTCACTATAGGTCACCCTTTTGTTTTGCTTTCATCCCGATCCAGACGCAGCTCGTCGTTTAAAAGCTTCTCGAAGGAAAACCGGCCGCCCTCTTTTTCTCGCTTCAGATAGTTTTCCATCTCCTGGCGCTCTTCGGATTTGCGCAGCGCCTTGACGCTCAGACCGATTTTTCGCTCGTTGGGGTCGAGATTGATCACCTCGGCCTCGATGTCATCACCCACCTTATAGAGGCTCGAAGGCTTATCGACGCGCTCGGTGCTCAACTGGGAAACATGGACCAGCCCCTCGACGCCCTCCTCGATGCGCACGAACACTCCGAAATCCGGCACGCTGGTAACCTGTCCCTTGATCTTCGAACCCACGGGGTAGCGTTCGGCGATGATCTTCCACGGGTCGGTCGCCATCTGTTTGACCCCCAAGGAGAAGCGCTCGTTTTCGACGTTGATGCCGAGCACCCTGGCTTCGACGATATCGCCTTTCTTAAAAAGCTCAGAGGGATGTTTGATCTTCTTGGTCCAGTGGAGATCCGAAACATGCGCCAGTCCGTCGATGCCTTCCTCGATGCCAATGAATATGCCGAAATCGGTTATATTGCGCACGGGTCCCTTGATGATCGAGCCCACGGGATATTTTTCCTTAGCCGCCTCCCAGGGATTCGCCATCACCTGTTTGAGACCGAGGGAAATGCGGCGGTGCCCCGGATCGACATTGAGAACGACCACTTCGACTTGCTGCCCCACCTGAAGAATCTTCGAAGGGTGCGCGATTTTCCTCGACCAGGACATCTCGGAAATATGAATCAGTCCTTCGATGCCGCTTTCCAGTTCCACGAACGCGCCGTAATCCATGATGCTGATCACCTTCCCCTGCACCCGGGAACCCGCCGGATACTTGGCGGCGACCGTATTCCAGGGATCGGGCGTCAACTGCTTCATGCCCAGGGAAATTCGTTCTTTCTCGGCGTCGAACTTCAACACCACGACCTGGAGCTTGTCCCCGACGTGAACGACCTCCGAGGGATGGCTGATACGTCCCCAGGACATATCGCTGATGTGAAGAATGCCGTCAATGCCGCCCAAATCGACGAACGCCCCGTAACCGGTTATATTCTTGACCATTCCCTCCAGGATGACGCCTTCTTCCAAAATTTTGAGAATATCCTGCTTCAGACCATCGCGCTCTTTCTCGAGCAAGGCCCGGCGGGAAAGAACGACGTTGCCGCGGGCGCGGTTGAATTTGAGCACCACGAAGCGGTCCGTCGTGCCGATGAACTTATCGAGGTTGCGACTGGGCCGAATATCGACATGGGAGCCGGGCAAAAACCCCATCACCCCGACATCCACCTTGAAGCCTCCCTTGATCTTACCGATGATGCGCCCTTCGATGCCGGTTCCCTCGTTGAAAGACTTTTCGATATCTTCCCAGACCTTGATGTTTTCGGCGCGCTGGCGCGATAAGACAATGCCGCCGTTCTCGCTTTCCGAGGAGTCGAAATAGACGTCCACCTCGTCGCCTACTTTGACCTGCAGGTTCCCTTGATGGTCGGTGAATTCTTGAATCGGCGTCTGCCCCTCCGATTTGTACCCGACATCGATCAGTACGTGAGTCGAGGTAATGCCGACGACGCGTCCTTTGACCACCCCGCCGGGTTTCACCGTGCGCAGGCTTTCTTCGAACATCGTCTCGAACTCAGTCGCGCCGGTTTTTCTTTCTTCTTGAGCCATGGACCCTAACTCCGATCTTGCTAATTTTCTAACGCTCTACCGCGAATTTCCCTTATCACCCGCTCCGCGACGGCCTCCGCATCGAGGCTCGACGAATCGATCGTCAGCGCATCGTCGGCCTTGCGCAGCGGCGCCAATTCGCGCTCCCGGTCACGCCGGTCGCGCTCCTCCATCTCACGCGAAGTTTCCTCGAGACCCACCTGACGCCCCGCGGCGCGCAATTCTTTAGACCGGCGCCGCGCCCGTTCCTTGGCCGAGGCATCGAGGAAAATCTTCACTTCCGCCTCGGGAAATACCACTGTGCCGATGTCGCGTCCCTCGGCCACCACACTGCCCCTTCGCGCTAACGCCCGCTGCAATTCGAAGAGCCTTCGGCGCACCGCTTTGAGCGCCGAGACTCTCGAAGCCATTTGACTGACTTCCGGCGTTCGAATCAACGCCGAGACCTCTTCCCCGTCGAGGAAAACTTCCAGCTTGCCGTCTCGCTCCTTCAAGTCGATGTCGGTCGCTTCCACCAGCTGCGCCATATGGGCATCATCGGCCACCTCCGCTCCCTGGCGCAGCACTTTTAATCCCAGCGCCCGGTACAACGCCCCCGTATCCAAATACATGAACCCGAACTCCCTCGCGACCCGCTTGGCTAGGGTGCTTTTACCCGCCCCCGACGGGCCGTCAATTGCAACGATCAACCATGCCGCCTTTTGTCCAGGGACTATCCTACCTATCCCCCTCTAATGCAAACAGATTTTCCCTAAGAGGTCAAAGAAGCCCGGAAACGATATGTCGACGCAAGCGGCATCATCGATCTCCACCCCGCCGTCGCTCGCCAGGCCGGCAACCGCCAGGGACATCGCCACGCGGTGGTCGCCGAAGCTGCGCACGCGGGTTCGCCGTAGCTTATTGCCGCCGTGAATCGTCATACCGTCTTCGCGCTCCTCGACTTGAACTCCGATTTGCTGCAGCCCTTCGGTCATAGCGGCGATCCGGTCGGATTCTTTATAGCGAAGCTCCTTCACGTCGGAAAACCTGGTCACGCCGTCGGCCAGCGCGGCGGCCACCGCCAGGATCGGATACTCGTCGATGGTGCGCGCCGCCCACTCCCCTCCCACGTCCACGCCCTTGAGCTTTCCGCCAACGACGCGGATGTCGGCGACCGGCTCTCCCGCTTCCGCCCGTTCATGGCGAAGGTCAATGGATGCTCCCATTTGCCGCAGCAAATGAATAACCCCATCCCGAGTCGGGTTGCAGCCAACGTTGCGGATTGTAACGTCGGAGCCGGGTATCATCGCCGCGGCGACTAGAAAAAATGCCGCCGAAGAAATGTCCCCTGGAATTCGCACGTCCTGCCCCGCGAGAGTTTGTCCTCCCGCGATCATGATGCTTTTGCAGTTCACGGCAATCTCGCCACCGAATCCCCGCAGCATCACCTCCGTGTGATCCCGCGACTTGAGCGGCTCTTCCAAGGTCGTGGTCCCCTGCGCCTGGAGCGCCGCCAGCAAGATCGCCGACTTCACCTGGGCGCTGGCGATGGGCATCCGGTAATCGATGGCGTGAAGTCCGCCGCCCTCGATTTCGAGTGGCGCTAAGCCCGCGCCACCCTTGCTCTTGATCTTGGCGCCCATGAGACTCAAGGGATCGATCACGCGCTGCATGGGCCTTTGGCGCAAGGATGAATCGCCGTCGAGTTCGCTGCGGAACGGCCGCCCCGCCAACAGACCGGATAAAAGCCGCATCGTGGTGCCGGAATTGCCGCAATCGATGATCTCTTTGGGAGCACCCAACCCCTTCCATCCTTTGCCTTCGACACAAAGCGCATCCCCGTCACGATGGATATCCACCCCCATTTGGCGAAACGCCTTGACGGTGCGGGAATTGTCATCGCCGCCGGATAAATTGAAAATGCGGCTGCGCCCCTGAGCGATGCTTGCGAGAATGACCGCCCGGTGCGCGATCGATTTATCCCCCGGCACTATGACTTCACCGCGCAAGGGTTCTTTGACCGGCTCGATGCGCTTCATACTAAAAGAGAACTCACCGCGGAGGCGCTGAGGGCGCGGAGTAAAATTTCGAAATTCGAATTTTCTTTGCGATCTCTGTGCCTCTGTGGTGAAACAACGATTGCTCCTTTGGTTGCGGCTTAGCTACACTTGCACCCCATGGGTTAACCCATCTGTTCCCGAACTTCGTTGGCGCGGGCGAATGCGCTTTCGAGCGCGCGCCCGTTACCGCTGTCGACCCAGCGCTTCATTCGCTCCAGGTTGCGGATGTAATTCTCCAAAGAGCTGGACACC
>JACPFE010000044.1 GCA_016183145.1 Deltaproteobacteria bacterium
CAAGATTATCCAACCACTGCGCACAATGACTCTTCGCGTCCCCTTCCGCAATTCGAAGTCGATCGTGTAGCGTTGGCCATACCTATCGAGCTCACCCAATTGCGCTTGTTCCGAGGCAGCGACTTGCAACAACCTTTGCCGAAGCACGGGCGCATCGACTTTTGTCATTCCCAGTGCAGATCGAAAAACGCGCGCCTTGCGACTTCCCCGAGGATTATCCGGATTCAGACAATAGTCGCGCAATTTTCGGATATCTACGATTGCGCGCTCGCCGTTGGGCAGAAGCATGGAGCCAGATTACAAGTCATGCCACATCCACGCAAGCTTCCAAGTTCTCACTCATGTATGGAAAAGGGGATGCTCTTCCCAGCGCGTAGCCCGAATGGAGCGTGAGCGAAATCCGGGGAACCTGGATTCCGTTTCACTTCATCCCGGCTACATCCTGCAAGAACTCTGTCGCACCAAGCATGACCAGGTCCACTCGCGTCGATGATCCGAGACGACGCCCTGTTTATCTTCTGCTGACTAACTGTTTTGTAAAGCCGCTGTCCTCGATCCTCTTAAGAAAACTATTATCATAAAATTCTTCCGGGCTCGCGGTCGCCGCTTTGGGCTGCTTCGGGGCGAGAAACTGCAAAACGGCGCGGACGCCTTGGGGGCTAGCGTAGGGCGTGACCGGCATCATGTCCACATAGTAATCGTAGCCCTCTTCGGCGCGCGCGCGGTCGTTCATCTTTAAAAATTTCATGATACCGGCAAGCGTCTTTTCCTTTTGCGTTCTAAAAAAATGCAGCG
The DNA here is from genome assembly GCA_016183145.1 of Deltaproteobacteria bacterium. Classification (GTDB taxonomy): domain Bacteria; phylum Desulfobacterota; class Binatia; order UBA9968; family UBA9968; genus JACPFE01. The sequence goes on from JACPFE010000044.1 coordinate 796, forward strand.
ACTCGATATAGCCCTTCAGAAAATTTTCCACCAGCTGCGGCTGGGTCTTGATGGTGCTCCCCATGCCGGCGATGGAGCTGCCGGCGTACTCGATATCGGATTTTCTCAGATCCGCAAGCTCGCGGAGGCCGAACTGCTTCGCCATACCGCTAAAGGGCGGAGCAAGCACGGTTGCCGACACCGACCCGCGGTACAGCGCGTTCAAGCGCCCCTGTTGACTATCCCCCACGGAAATAAAGATGACGTCCTTATCCGGCACCAGCCCCGCTCTACGCAGATACAGCCGCAACGCACTGTCGGCCGAGGCGCCCGGACGAGTTCCAGTCACGATTTTCCCTTTGAGGTCCTGGGGCGACTTAATTTCCGGAGAGGCAAAAACCGAATAGTCCAATTTGTTCGACTGAACCGTCAGCATGACAATGTCGATGCCGCCTAAATGAGCGCTAATCGTGGCCGTCGAGCCAGCCGAAAGAAACTGCACGGTATTGGAGGTAACCGCCGCCAGCGAGTTCATCCCGCCGCCCATATAAATCGGTTCGAGATCGACGCCATGCTTGGCAAAAACCCCATATTGATGCCCGACCGGAATCACACTCGTGTTCACCGAGATCGCACCCAGGGCGACGCGAATCTTCTCTTTCGCCGGCTGCGCCTCGGCTAACCTCTGAGACCCAAGGGGGAGCAACGAAAAACAAACGATTGCACCGGCAAAAATTTTCCTCATTCTTGACCTCCGTCGCCGCTGGAAGCTATTATGGTCCCATGAAAAAAGCAAGCGTTTCGGACCTCAAGACTCAAATCGGTCGTTATCTCGATTACGTCAGAAATGGGGGAACCGTACTTGTTCTCGATCGCAAGGTCCCCGTGGCTGAACTGAAACCCGTCCCTGGAAGGTCGGCCAACGGAAAACTGGTCGCGCTAGAACGAAAAGGCATCATCCGTTTGGGGACCGGCCAAATTTCCGCGAAGTTCTTCAAGGCAAAGTTTGGCGGGAAGCGCGCACGGACCTTGGAGGCGCTACTGGAGGAGCGGAAAAAGGGACGATGAGGTTTTGGGACGCTTCGGCGCTGGTGCCGCTGGTTGCATTAGAAAAGGAAACCGGCGCCTGTCGCACACTTCTGGCCGAAGATACAGATATCGTCGTTTGATTTTTCACTCCCGTAGAAGTGCTATCGGCGTTAAGCCGTCGGCTAAGAGAAAAGTCTCTCAAGCCCAGTGAGTTTGCCGACGCTAAGGAAAATCTTGCTGCCCTAGAGAGTGCCTGGTCCGAGGTAATATCAGTAGAGCAGGTTCGCCACCGTGCGCGGCGCCTCCTGGAAAGCCATCCCCTTCGCGCAGCCGATTCCTTGCAACTTGCCGTTGCCCTCCTTACCTCAGAGGAGAATCCCCAAGGCTTACCCTTTGTCACTTTGGATCGGCGGTTAGGCCACGCTGCAAAGAAAGAAGGTTTCAGCGTTCTCGGAGTTTGAAATCTGTGGTCTGACAACGCCCTACGCCCGCTCACTCCTTTTCGTACTGCTCCTTTAGCTTCGCCACCACCGTGGGATACGCCTGCGTCGTGGCATCGCCCAGGGCGCAGCCATCGGGAGGAAATTTCATTCGTGGCTGTTGTGCGGATAACGGGCTCGCGGCTGAGCTGCGGGCCGAAGGCCCGTCGGCTCTAGCCGCGAACTACTGCTACTCTACCGCTCCAAACCGCTTGAGCTCTTCCAGCACCTCTTTGGGGAGGTCTTTTGGAACCTCTCCGCGTTGAGCCTTTTCCGTTTGCACCATTTTCCGTATGGTCTCTACAACCTCCGGGTTGGCCAGCGTCGTGACATCGCCCACATCCATGAAGTTGGAGACAGCGGCAATGACCCGACGCATGATCTTTCCCGATCGGGTCTTGGGCATGTCAGGGACAAGCCAGACGTTGCGCGGACGGGCGATTTTCCCGATGACTTTGTCGATAGCGTCTTTAACCTTTTCTTCTACTCCCTTGCCGGGGTTGTAACCCGGTTTGAGAGCAATATAGATCTCAGGTATTCGACCCCGTAATTCATCTATCGCCGGCACCACCGCTGCTTCGGCTACTTCTTCTACGGTAAGAGCGGCCGCCTCCAGCTCTTTAGTGCCCAATCGATGACCCGCAACATTTATTACGTCGTCCACTCTTCCTAAAATCCGGAAGTATCCATCGGCGGCTTGCGTGGCTCCATCCCCTGCCAAGTAAGGCCAGTCGCGCCAGTCTTTGCTATTTTTATCTTTGCAATACTTTTCATAATAGGTCTTTACGAAGCGCTCCGGGTCCCCCCATATAGTCTGGAATATCCCTGGCCACGGATTCCTAATACAGATGTTGCCCGCCTTACCACTCCCGGCGTTAAGCTGATTCCGTTCCTCATCGTAGATTACTGGATAGATACCGAGCACACCGGGGCCACAGCTTCCAGGCTTCATCGGTTGCAGCGCTGGCAACGTGCTGCCAAGGAAGCCTCCATTTTCCGTTTGCCACCAGGTGTCCACGATGACCGCTTCTCCCTTACCCACTTCGTCGTAGTACCATCTCCACACCTCCGGCTCGATCGGTTCTCCCACGGTGGTCATGTGTTTGAAATGATAATGATACTTCCTGGGCTCCTCGGGACCCGCTTTCCGTAGCATCCGTATCGTAGTGGGCGCTGTGTGG
>JACPFE010000400.1 GCA_016183145.1 Deltaproteobacteria bacterium
GCTTGACCATCGAACGTGAGACGGTACGATGAGACTCCCGAACGTCGAAAATGCGGAAATCCCTGAAACCAAGATCACCAGGTATTTGCTTTCCACCACACACCGTGCCGGTAAAAGCAAAGCCTCTTTCTTTATGCAGTTCGGGTTTGGCCTAAGGTTCGGGGCCTGGCATAACAATCTTATCAATCTGTGGTGGGTTTCGGGGCGGGACTCTGTTTCTCAACTATCCTACATAAAACGAAGATCCCGCCGAGGAAACTGCTCGCCGATTCGATTGCTGCTGCACCCGCGGGGCGGGCTTTCAATCGACCCCTGAACGCAATCTCTCTCACTTCTCTGCGCAGAAAATCTCTTACGCGATACTTTCACGTTTCCGGAATTCCAGAAATGAGGAAATAACCACGGTCGGCGGAATCGTGGACGATTTTGCAGGAAACGGGAGTGTTTGATAGTGTCTCCCGTAACGAAGCCGCCATTATCGAAGAGAGCCTGCAAGAAAAAGCAGGCAGCGCGGAAGGCGCCGACGACGAAGCGGTTGAGGAAACTCAATGACAAGATATCCTTGCCCGTATTTGGGTGACGAAGTCGAGCTTTCCGATGAACGCGAGCAGCATATAGCGGAACACCATCCTGATTTGCTGCCAGATCACAAGCATCGAATCGGCGACACATTGGCAGACCCGGATCAGGTTCGCCGGAGTAAACGCTTTGGGAATGCACGGCTCTTTGCAAAATGGTATGATGATTTACTACAGGGTAAACACCTGGTGGTGGTTGTTGTCAGCGAGGCCGAACCGAGGAACCGCAACTGGATTGTGACGGCCTACGTGACGAAAAGAATCGCGGAAGGAGATGAAGAATGGAAGCGAAACTAACTTTCCAGTATGACCGCCAGGGAGACATCCTCTACATCAACAAGAGGCCTCCATACGCGGAACAGGAGTCCGAGGAACTAGGAGACGAAGTCATCGCTCGCATGAATCCGAAAACCGGGGAGATTGAAAACCTGGAGATTTTGTTTTTCTCGACCCGGCTGCTGCGAAGCGATCTATTTGAACTGCCCGTCACAGCGGATCTGCGCCCTGCGCCAAAGTCTGAATAGCAACCAAGAAATCATGCCGATCCAAATTGGAGCCGGGGTCGGACCAGCAAAGGATTTTGATTCGCCAACGAAACGACCAGGGAGACCCGGTGCCTGACTTGCCCAGATTGTGTAACTTCCAGGACGGTGCGGTGGCGCGTCAGTAATCAACTCTTCCACTCGTTCCAAAAGCCTGCCCTGAGTCCTATCGAAGGGTTCCACCGCTACGCTCCGTTCCAAGCGTTGAAAACGTTTAAGACAATCGTAGAACACTTCCACGTTTCGGGAATTCTCGAAACGTCGAAATGTCCTGTTTGCTCAATTGCGCAAATCCGCAACTATCGCCGGGCTATGGTTAGCAGCACGATGGTTCGGGGCCTGGCATAACAAGCTTATCAATCTGTGGTGAGTTTCGGGGGGAGCGGATGGCGCGGCTCAAAACTTTGCCACCGTAAACTTTGACTTGTGCCGTCTCGCCCGAGCTGTCTGGCTAGCGGCCCCCAGAAATTCTCACGCCAACTTCAGACGTGCCTTCGATGACCGGGTTTCCCCCTTTTCTTGGGCAATCTCTCGCGAATTCTCGATGCGATAATGTCATTCAGAAGGGCTCGGTCGAACTCGCTCATGTTCTTGAATGCAAGTTTGCTTCGCAATTCCTGTTGCGAGTGTTCCAACGCCAGGTGGCCGAAAGCTTCGTCCATAAAAGACACTGATGCAACCAGGAGATTCATGAAGTCCACCGAGATACGATCGTGGTTACTCCAGAGATGTTTTATTTTTTCATAGATCACTCTGCCGTCGTCTCGGGTAGCGGTTCTCTCGCCCGATACTTCCCGTATATTTATCTCGGCTGTTCGCATGCGAATCGTAGACCCGCCAACTCTTTTGAAAATGAAATCCTTTGCAAAGCCTCAGGACGCTCTTCGAATTGGCCGCCGTAACGAGCCTTGGAAATTTAAGTTCGATCACAGACTCCCTGTTCTCCTTAATCGAGTTAGTTATGTAATGCGGCTATCCACAGAATTCAACCGGCCATAAGCTTTCCATGTCTTGACGCGGCACAGGCGAAGGGATTAGAAATGGGCCTGTATTTACCTTCGCCTTTTCAGGAGGTTTTCCATGAGCAATCAATCCGCCGTTCAAAAATTCATCGCCTCGACGCGCCGACTTCATGCCGAGGAGAGCGATCCAAGGAAGCGTTGGGAAAAAATGACGCCGCTGCTTCAGGAGTTGTTGGCCGATCCGTCGGTGAAAGAGCAATCAATGAAGTGGCCCGATTGTTCCCAGGGAGGCGAGCGCGCCGAGAACTTGTTGTTCTACGAGGATCCAGACTACAGGTTCGTAATCAACGGTCTCATCAAAGCGCCTCATAGCCGCACGCAAATCCACGATCACGCGCATAACTGGACGCTCTACGGCGTGTTGGACGGCACGGAGACGATTATGCGGTACGAGCGCGTGGACGATCGATCCAAGCCTGACTACGCGGAGATCCGCGGTGTCAGCAAGCTCCGCGCCGGACCGGGAGAAGTCGACTTGGTCCGCCCATGGGAAATTCACGCCGAGGCGAGCGGCGACGAGCGCACGGTCGCGATCATCGTGCGCGCCGAGAAGGCGGGCGGTTTTCTACAGGGACGATACGACCCGGTGAACAAAAAATACTGGCAGGGCTACGGGCCGAAGCAGCTTCCTTACCAACTCAAATAGCCCAATGTCATTGTCCAGCGAGCGATCTTCTTATCGGAGTTGACTATGGCCAACACCAGCGTAAAACCCCGCATTGCAGTTTTCTCCGGACCGACGGCGACGATCCAAAACAGCGAGCCGTTGGTCACCAGTAATAAGGCGCGCGAAAGATACGGTCTGCCGCTGCGCACGAATCCGGACGATTCGCCGATGCGCTCCGACGTGCTACGGGCGCAGCGCTTAGCTGCGCCCGTCACGGTCTACATCGAACAGTTCAGCGCGCATCCCTTAGAGCGCGACGCTGCCGAGCTTTATGCGCCCGCCGACGGTTATCTCGATTCCGCTGGCGTTTTTCACAAAGAGCGCACGACTCCCAATGACAAACCCGTTTACCAAGTCACGCTCACGCCGGAAGATGGGCTTTATCCCCTGCCCTATATGGCTCGGCAAGCCAACGGCCAAGCTTGGGAAATGGACGGGACGGAGAAAGACGCGCCGGCGGAGCTTTGCCGCGTGCCATTTTTTCCCGACGGCTCGCGGCTTTTCGAAGAGATCGATCGCCTGGGAATTTCCGACGAAGGGGTGGGCTGCCTGCTGAGCGCCAAAGCGGACTTCGACTTTTACCGGGCGCTGCCTTCCGGAGGCTACGCCAAAGGACGAAGAGCCGAAGAACGAACCGACATTGGCGAGGGGGATGTCCCACCGGAAATACGCGGCACCGATTTCTTTCCTTACCGGCCCGGCTATCTGCGCAAAGAGCCGCCGATGGCGGCGTTGGCGCGCCTCACCAATGTTGTTCAGAAGGCGTTGGGGAGCGGCAAATATCTCGGCGCGATCTGGCTGGAAGGCAGTCCGTTCGTCGAAGAGACAACCTACTGGCTCAATCTACTGATTGACACGGCGGTCCCCATCGTGGGCAATTCTTCACAACGGCCCCATGGCGCCATCGGCAACGACGGCGACCGCAACATCGTCGATTCCGTCGACTACGTCACGTCGCGCATTTGGACGGATGAGAGCGGCAGAGACTCCGTCGGCGCCGTGGCGATTCTCGACGAGCAGATTTTCACGGCGCGCGACGTGCAGAAAGCCGATGCGCGGCCCGGCGGTTACGTCGCCACCGGCGGCCATGGCGGCATCATCGGCCGGATGGGCCATCCCGGTGCGCCGCAGTTTTCGTTCAAGACGGTAAAGCGGCACACGTACACTTCAGCGGTCAATGTGACGCAGTTGCCGAGAGAGGTTCAAGGTTCAAGGGTTCGAGGTTCAAAGGTTGCAACGATTGCCGTATCGGTCAAGGACGCTGAGGAAGAGCTGTTGCCGACGGCGATTCCGACGGTCACGATCGTTAAACACGCTCGTTACCTGCCGGAAGACACTTCGGGAGACGCGAGCAGCGAAGTCGATATTCTCGCGCGTATTGAAAAAAATCTGGTTGCCGCGCCGCTGGCGGGCTTCGTCGCCGAAGGCTCGGCGCCATTCGGCGCTATGAGCAACGCCGTTGACGCGGCGCTCAAGCGCGCGACCTTCAGCGGCATGCCGGTGGTAAAAGTTGCTCGCGGCAACGCGAGTGGCTTCGTCGACGCCACGCGCGATCCGCTGGCGATCGCGGGGAGCAATTTAACCGCGACCAAGGCGCGGCTGCTGTTGATGGCGTGCTTGATGAAATTCGGCTGCTTGCCGCCGGCTAGTGATGCAGCGAAGCCGACCACCGCAGAAGTTGACGCGACCAAAGCGAAGCTAAAGCAATACCAAGAGATTTTCGATACCCACTGATCCGGAACGCTTCGGAGGAATGAGCATGTCGGGAAAACATGGCCACAAGCCGTTCGAAGGGCATATGCATGATTTCGAGGCTCACATTCGGGCCGTCGAAGAGGATCTGGAATATTACCGGGCCAAGCGATTCGAGCCACGCATCTTCTATTTGATTCGGCGCGGCGTCGTGACGTTTTCCGACCTGCTCAACGCCCGCGTGGCGCTCAAGCGCAGCAATCAATTCTTCAAACCCAGAAAGCCGCAGGGGAAGAACATCGAGGCCAGGGTGCGTTACCTGGAAGAATGGCTCGATGAATATGTGAAAGGCATCGCGTTGGTCTCGGCGCGCGCCGTCGAAGCCATGGACATGGTGACCGAAGACAACCGCAAGGAGCGCGGCGACTACGACGATTTTTTCAAATTCAAGAAGAAGGAGCATAAGGGCACGCTCAAAGAGCGCATGGTAAACGTGGGGCGGGATTTAAAGGACTATCAAGAGTTGCTCGAGGTGTTCGTCCAGGCGCTGATCAAGCGCGGCTGGTCTACTCGCAGGGAGTTGGAGCAGCATTGGAAGCAACTCCATGAGGAGCGCCCCTGGGCTGGCGGCGTGATTGTTGCCAAGGCGTGGACCGATCCCGCGTTCAAGCAGGCGTTGTTGTCGACGGGCCGTGAGGCCCTACGAGAAATGGGCGTGCACCAGGGGAAAGTCGGCAAGTTGGTCGTTGTGGAGAATACCGACAAGGTTCACAATGTCGTCGTCTGCACACTCTGTTCCTGTTATCCCTACGACATTCTCGGCGACACGCCGTGGTGGTACAAGCACGAGAGCTACCGGACCAAGATCGTGCAAAATCCGCGCGCCTGCTTGCAGGCAATGTTTCAATTGGAAGTTCCCGCCGGCAAGGAAGTTAAAGTCTACGACAGCACTTCCGACGTTCGCTACTTCGTTCTACCTGAGAGGCCCTCCGGCACAGAAGGAATGTCGGAGGAAGAATTGGCCAAGCTCGTCACCGTCGATAGTTTAATCGGCGCCGGTTACGCGCTGGAACCTTCGCAACAGAAAAAGGCGATGAAATTAGGAGCCGCTCCGGAATCGCCGCGAGTCCGGCCGGATTGAGTGGAACTATGGAATTAAAATTCAAAGTCGGCGACCCCGTTACCGTTGCCTCGGAAAATCCCACCGGCTATCCTCGGACACCGCGCTATATCCGAGGCAAACGCGGTGTCATCGGCTTAGTCCACGGTGTCTTGGAAAACGTCCGAGACCACCGCGGCATCCACAAGCCGCTCTACACCGTCAGGTTCGACCTGAGCGAAGTGTCGACGTGCCACGATCAGGACTCGATCTGGGTCGATGTGCATGAGGAGTGGTTGAGCGGGTTGCGGGCGGAAGAGAGAAATTAATCATCTCAGCTTCCCTGTGTGCGTGTAAAATTGTGCGATTGCCGGACCTGGCCTTCCCGAGCCCCTGTAGCCCCCCTGCCTCTCGCCATCACGCTCGGGCCGGGTGAATTTCCAGCACGACTCGGGCAATCAGCTCCGCCACAATTTCGCGATCGTCATAGGGAATTCCGTAAATTCCCGCGTGGGATGGGTCATCAAGTTCAGGCTCGTGCAACACGCGCAGTAGCCGTCTATCAGGACTTTCATTCTCGACTTCGGTTTGGAGAGTCTCTACATTCAGAATTGCAATTCGGGCCCCGGCTCCGACGCGGGTCATCTTCCTTGCGTAGAGGTCCTGCAACTCACGTACCTCACTGGCTCGATCCGAACATTTTAGTTCTTCCAGCCAATTCACGGACAGAAACTCTTCACCTTCGCGCAGCATGAAAGCAGTGGCCATAATCTCATCACCTTCGACTGTAGAAGTCTTGCAATGCCGAGCTACGTGATAAGAATCTGGTATTGGTTGATCTTTCATTCTGCCGCCCAATTTAGCACACCGTGCGGTACGGCAACGCTCATGATCACATCTACGGTCGCTATTCCCGAGAGCCGAATGTTTTGATCAGGGTGTTTGTCGTTAGGACAAAAAATCACAAAACGGACTTTGCCGTCGGGTAGGAAATGGATACTAAAAATTCGGTCCGAGCCCGATTTCCAGGAGGCGTAAATATTTCGTTCTGGCGTAAGCGAGACAGCTGGACATCGTAACGCTGGGTAGGCTTGAAGAAGCTCAATAAAGTGCTGTAGAGAACTTACCGTGATTGCACCGCCGTCCAGTTCTTCTTCTTGCACTGACTTTTGCAGCTCAGATAACCGAGATGCCAGTTTTGTCCTATAGGGCACGGAAAGAGTTGTCGCCGCACTCCAGATGATTTCTTCTACGGGCTGGCGTTGGTAACTAGGGAGGGGGTCCCCTGAATGTTTAGTTGTTGAGGTCATATTCCCTCGACCGCGGCCCTAATAGCAGGGTATTTCAATTGCTCGGCTAAATCCACTCGGCGTCGTGTAACCCTGCCGACGATTCTTAAGTCCTGAATCCTATCGCCAAATAATGATTCTAATCAGGAAGAGCCGGAGATCAAACGGATACCAGATCAGGCAACATCGAGCTGGGTTAGCTTGGAGTTAATGGTGAGAGAATCAACCCCATATATTTCGCGCTGTCTCCACGATCGTATCCAGCTTCCGCCACATTTCCTCTTCGCTTAAAACTTTGGAATCAATCCCGCC
>JACPFE010000045.1 GCA_016183145.1 Deltaproteobacteria bacterium
ATGGTTTTGAGTAAGTTCTGGTGAAAGCATGGTTGACCGCCCTTAATTCATCCTTGTGCCGAATCTACTTTTTTGAGTATGCCGATCCGCATTTAGTTCCAACGATGGCAGCGATTTTTTCCAGCGCTCCCAAGAGTTGTCACGTAGCTTATGAATCTCGGCAGAACAGTCAATCTTCGCTTGGTTGTCGATTTTAAGATCCGCAAGGTCAGTGCCAAAAACAGTTTGACGCGGGGAAACACCTCTAAAACGGCGAAAATGCCAATTGTTACAACCCGCCCGGTTTAGGGTTGCAACAAATTTGAAAGGGAGGTGACGAGGACTATGTGCCGATTTATCGGCAGGCGCCGAAATAGTGGCTTTAGTTGGTACGAGCGATGCCGAGCTTTCGCATGCGCGACTGGAGCGTAGTCCGTTTCATTCCGAGCTTGGCGGCGGCGCCCGGGTTTCGCCGAGGGCGCGCATGATATGTTCCCGTTCCGCATGCTCCAGCGTGCCAAGAGCGCCTGAAGAGACGGCAGGAGAGAAGGCGGCGGTGAGCTTGGGCCGTTGTTTCAACTCGGCGAAAGGTACCTGAAGCTCCGCGCCGCGGGATAGGATGACGGCGCGCTCGATAAAATTTTCCAACTCGCGCACGTTACCGGGCCAAGGGTACTCGATCAAGGCGGCCATCGCTTTGGCGGGAATCCTATCGATGGGCTTTTTCATGCGTCGCGCGTATTTCTGGGCGAAGTAGCGTACCAGCAAGGGAATATCTTCGCGCCGCTCGCGCAGCGGCGGAACGACGATGGGGAAAACGTTGAGACGGTAATAGAGATCGGCGCGGAATTGATTCGCCGCGACTTTTTGAGTCAGATCCACGTTGGTGGCGGCTACCAGGCGAACATCGACGCGGATCGTCCGCGCGCTGCCCAGCCGTTCGAACTCCTGCTCCTGGAGAACCCGCAAGAGTTTGGGTTGGAGCTCGAGGGGGATATCGCCGACCTCGTCAAGAAAAATCGTGCCGCGGTGCGCCAGCTCGAAACGGCCGATGCGCTGGGCGATGGCGCCGGTAAACGCGCCCTTTTCGTGACCGAACAGCTCGCTTTCAAGCAGCCCGGTCGGAATCGCGGCGCAGTTCACCTTCACGAGAGTCTTTTCCCGCCGCGAGCTGAGATTGTGGATAGCGCGGGCGATCAATTCCTTGCCGGTGCCGGTCTCGCCCAAAATGAGAATCGTCGAGTCCGTCGGCGCCGCGGTCTGGAGCTGTTCGAGGATTCCTTTCAAGGCGGGACTTTCACCGATGATTTCTTCGAAATTATATTCCGAGCGAATCTCGTCTTGCAGGTAGAGCTTCTCCTCGCTCAGTTTGTTGGCTTGGTCCACCACCCGGTTAAAGGCCAGCGAGTTTTCGACCGCAATGGCGATCTGATTGGCGACGTGTTGCAGGAGCTGCGCGTCCTTTTCAGGGAAAGTCTCATCCTTGAGACTCGCGACGACCAAGGTGCCCAAGGGACGATCATGAGAGACCAGCGGCAGGCAACATGCGGACTTGAGCCCCTCGTCCAGGATGCGCCGGGCAATATCCGATCCGAATTGCTCGATGTCACGGGCGGTTATAAACACGGGTTGGCGTGTGGTAAGCGCCCGCCCCGTCGGCGAACCTTCGACGGGCACCCAAAGACCTTCCTGAAGCATTCCTTTACTGACGGGGAAATCCAACGCGTGAATCTGCAAACGCTGGGAGTCGGCGTCATAGAGAGAAAGGCTTGCGTACTCATGCGGCACCAAGCGCCGCAGCGAGGCGGAGACCTCATTGAGCAGTTCGTGCAAATCAAGCACGGAGACGACCGCATTATTCACCTCCAGCAAGAGGCTCAAGCGGTCGCGCTCTTCTTGGAGCTGTTGCTGAACCAATTGTACCTGCTCGAAGTTAAGAGCGTTGTCCAGCGCAACCGCGACCTGTCGCGCCACCTGCTGCAAGAAAATCACATCGAGCTCTGAATAGGCCGCTCGCACCCTGCTGCCAAATGCCAACGCACCCAGTTTCCTCAACGCCGTCGTCACGGGAACGACACAGAGCGAGTGGATGCCGCGATCGCTGAGCCAACGGGACAGGTCGGGAAACTTGGTATCGTTGCCAAGATCGGCAACGACCCAGGGCATTTGCGTCTGCCAGACCCAGCCCCCGGGAGTCTCCATCGGACACTCTCCGGCAGGACAGGCATAATTGGGATCAGGCGTTTCCAGGACATGAGACTTCATCGCCTTAAGTTCCGGGTCGTATAAAATCAGATTGGCAAAATCGAACTCCACGACGCCGTGCAGGCGCGCAGGAAGATCATGAAAAAGCCGCTCGAGATCTCGATGCGAAGCAATGGCTTCGGATATCTCGAGCAGAGCCTGGTACTGGCTGTGCAAGAGATCCGTCTCTTGCCGCCATCGATGGCCATTCAAGACACGCGCTCTGGCACCGCGCCAACTGCGTTCAACTGATGGAGTTGGTAGTGCTTTAGTTAGAATTCGAGCTTATCGTTAAGGTCGAGAAAGATTCCTCGCTCCGCTCGGAATGACGGTTAGGCCGATCTGTCATCCCGAATGAAGTGAGGGATCTTGACCAAACGGAACTACTACCACGGGGTTTCTGCGCTTTCGCGCCGCATGTTATAAATGGAAGAGTGAACGTCTTAAGAGAAGAAATCGGCCAACTGTTCATGATCGGCATTCGGGGCGAGGCGCTGAGCCGGGACGAGCGGCTGATCATCGAACAATGCAGTTTCGGCGGTTTTATCCTCTTCGGCCACAATTGCCGCGAGCCAAGGCAAATTCTGTCGCTCTGCCGCGCCCTCTGGGGAACCGGCCGCGAGCTGCCGCCTTTCATCGCCATCGACCAGGAGGGCGGCGGGGTTCATCGCCTGCCTGAACCGTTCACGCATTTCCCGGCTGCGGCGCGCATTGGAGCAACGGGAAGGTCCAAAACCGCCTACCGGGCGGGGCGAGCAACCGCTGCCGAACTCTCACTCCTCGGAATCAATCTCAATTTCGCCCCAGTGCTGGACGTCAACTCGAACCCGGAGAATCCGATCATCGGCGACCGCGCTTTTGGAGCGGCGCCCGAGCAGGTCATCCGATTCGCTTGGCCGTACGCCCAAGGTCTGCGAGATGGCGGCATCATTCCCTGCGGCAAGCATTTTCCCGGCCACGGCGACACGGACAAAGACTCGCACCTGGCTCTGCCGATCGTTGAAAAATCCGTGGCGGAATTGAAAACCGTCGAGCTGCCGCCCTTTCTTCACGCCTGCCGGCAAGGGATCGAAATGCTGATGACCGCACATGTTCTCTATCGCGCGCTTGACCAGGAATTTCCCGCGACCCTATCGGAGAAAATCGTCACCGGGCTACTGCGCCAGGATTTGGGCTACGACGGCGTCGTCTTTGGCGATGACATCGAAATGAAAGCGATCAGCGCCAACTACGGCGAAGATGAGGCGGCGAGCTTGGCCGTCCGCGCCGGCGTCAATGTCTTGCTCTATTGCCATGACCTGCCGAAAGCCCTCCGTGCTTTTGAATTTCTCTGCGCTCAAGCGGAAAAACACCCGTCGCTGCGGGCGAGGGTCGAAGAAAGCTACCGGCGGATTACCCAACTAAAGAACAGGCGGCTGAGGGCATTTACCGGCGTCGATGAAACGGAACTATCGAAACGGCTGGCGTTGCTTGATCATCAGCACCTCGTCGAAGAGATTCAGAGCAGCTTGTAGGCACTATAGCTGATGAGCTTCTTGATGTCGTGCTCCAGCTCCCCTTCCCATTTCTCTACCAACACGTCGGCGGGACACTTTCCCTGGAACAATAGATTCTTGAGCGGGCTGAGATAGATCGTTTCATCCTCGCCCTGCTTGTTCAGCGCGTTTTGCCGCCGCAAACCCTCCCAGGCGATTTGAAATAATTCCTTGGCGAGGTCGAAGAGCGAGTAGCGGCGAACGCGCGCCGACAGCGCGTCGCGATGCGAATCGAGATAAACTTGCATCCGCTCGTCCCAGCTCCAGTCCTTGACCAGATCCCAGGCCGCTTGCAGGCAGTCGGCGTCGTAGAACGCCCCTTTGACGAGCGCTGGCAGGGCCAGCATCAATTCCGGCGGTTGGCTGTCGACCGAACGCACTTCGATGTAACGTTTGATCCGGGTTTCGGGGAAAAGCGTGGTGAGGTGATCGTTCCAATCCTCGAGGGTCGCCCGCTCGCCGTTGTGGCCGCGCTCCTTCATCATGCGCTGGCCGAGGCTTCCCACCTTGGGCATATAGGGTCCCATGATGCGGTAGCGCTTTTTCGGCACCCACTCGATCTCCTCCAGGCGGCTCACCGGCTGCATGCCGAGGCCGAGGAACACGATATCGAGAGGTTCGGCCACTTCCAACAACTCGCGGATATGCTGGGTGAACTCGGCGTGGGTGCAGTGGATGCTTTCACAAGGCTCGCCGCTGAGCTCAATTTGACCGCCGGGCTCCAAGGTGATCATTGCGTTGCCGCGCGCCAGGGCGATGATATGGCCTTCTTGTTCTTGCGGTTCCCAGCCGAAGCGCTCGATCAGCTCCCGGAGAATGAACTCGACGCCGCGCCGGCCGAAATAGGGAATCGCCTTGGCCGTGCTGCGATCGATGCCGACCTTCTCGTACTCGGTGCCGACGCGCCAGCGCTCCCGCGGCTTGCCGGCGTCGTGGAAATAGGCTTCCAGCTCGGCTTTTTTTTCAATGACCGACATGGTTGCGGATATTTTGCTGGTACGGCGGTTGAATGACGCCCTTTTCCGTGACGATCGCCGAGATGAGCTCCTGCGACGTCACGTCGAACGCCGGATTGAAAACCTTGATCCCCTTGGGCGCCAGGGCCTTGCCGAAAATATGGGAAACCTCTTTGGCATCACGCTGCTCGATGGGGATCTCTTTTCCGGACGGACAATTGAGGTCGATGGACGAGGTCGGCCCGGCGACATAAAAGGGAATGCCGTGCCGCTTCGCCAGCACCGCGATGGTATAGGTGCCGATCTTGTTGGCGACGTCGCCGTTGGCCGCCACCCGGTCGCAGCCCACCACGACGGCATCGACCTTGCCCATCTGCATCAGATAGCCGGCCATGCTGTCGGTAATCAGCGTCGCGGGAATCTTCTCCTTCTTAAGCTCCCAGGCGGTCAGCCTGGCGCCTTGCAAAAATGGACGGGTCTCGTTGACGAATACGTCAAATTCCCGCCCCGCCTCCTTGAGGGCGCGGATCACGCCAAGAGCGGTGCCGTAGCCGGCCGTCGCCAGCGCCCCGGCGTTGCAGTGGGTCATCAGATGGCGGGCGTTACGCAGCACTTGCGCGCCGAACTTGCCGAACTGTTTATTGGCGGCGATGTCTTCTTTATAGATCGCCTGGGCCTCATCTTTCAGGAGTCGCTTGACCACGTCTACGCCACGGCTGCGATTGACCGTGTAAATCTTGCGCATGCGCTCCAGGGCCCAGAATAAATTCACGGCGGTGGGACGGGTCTTCGAAAGGTTCAGGAAAATGCGCTCGAAGTCGCGGTCGAAGGTTTTCACCTGCGCCTTGGCGGCCCCCAGGGCAACGCCCATGGCCGCCGCCACGCCGATGGCCGGCGCGCCACGAATCACCATCTCGCGAATCGCCTGCGCCACCTCCTGGTAGTCGCGGCAGACCCGATACGCCTCTTTGTGCGGCAATAGCCGCTGATCGAGCATAACAACCCGGTCATTTTTCCATTGGATTGTTTTTACCGCCATGGCGAGGTTCCTATTTTCGCGGAGACCGAGTATATTCGCTCAAAGAAGGAAGCGTCAAGGGCCGCGGTGGATTTTTATCAGATCGTGGGTTATCTCACCGGACTTCTTCTGGTCAGGCCGGAAATGGAACCGACAACGCTGTTG
>JACPFE010000401.1 GCA_016183145.1 Deltaproteobacteria bacterium
ATTCTGTTTCGCGATCTCAAAGGGCGGCTTGGCCTAATTGGAAATGGTATCGAGCTTGAAGTCCGCAAAATTTACACGCGCAACCCCAAAGACAAAAAATGGTTCGGCAAACGCCGGGAACTTTTTACCAACCGCGCCGAAGATGTGCTCGATCATCCCGGCGTAGACATCGTCATTGAAGCTTTGGGCTTTCAGTCCGTGTCGCAGTTGCCGCGGTTTCGCGATTACATTCTGCGCGCTTTTCGCAACGGCAAGTCGGTGGTCACTTCCGACAAAGCGGTGCTGGCGCGCTACGGCAAAGAGATCTGGGCCGCGGCCAAGAAAGCCGGGCAGCAACTGCGCTTCGAGGCTTGTGTCGGCGGCGGTATCCCGGTCATTCGATCGCTCAGCGAGAGTTTCGCTGCGGAGGAACCCGAAGCGATCTTTGGCATCGTCAACGGCACCTGCAATTACATCCTATCGCAGATGGAGAAGAGCGGTAAACCTTACGGCGAGGCGCTCAAAGAAGCGCAGCAGAAGGGCTACGCCGAGACCAATCCGGCTTCCGACGTTAACGGCAGCGATGCCGAAGCAAAATTGCTGCTACTCAGTCTGGTCGGCTTCGGTCTTGAAATCCCGCCGGGGAAGATTTGGCGCAAGGGCATCGAGGATATTCAGGCGGTCGACTTTCGTTACGCTAAACGGATCGGCAACAGCACGATCAAACAGTTGGCAGTGGCGCGGCGCAAGGGCCGCTCAGTTCAAGTCTTCGTGTCCCCCGCCTTGGTTTCGGCGGAAAGTTTCCTCGGCAGTGTAGACGGCGCGATGAATGCGGTTTGTTTCGCCGGCAAGAGCAGCAGCGCCGGGCGTGGCGAGCGCGACTGCGATTACGTTTTGGTTGGTCCCGGCGCCGGCGGCGGGCCGACCGCGGTGGCGGTGCTCGGCGACGTCTCCGAGCTGGCGCGCGGCGAGCGCAAGTTTAGCGGCGCGCCGAGTTTGATTCCACCGGGCACGCTGAGACTGCAAGCCGAGGATGACATCGATGTGCCATTTTATGTACGTTTCGTCGTCAAGGACCATGCCGGGATCGTTGGAGATATCGGCCAGGCATTCGGGCGGGTTGGTGTGAACATCTCTGAAATCTGGCAACTGCGCCACGTCGACGACGAGGTGCGCGGTTTGATGCAGAGCTACAAACTCAAGCAGAAAGCGCAACAAGTGTTGCCCTTCGTGATGACTTTGGAGCGGGCGACACTTAAGCAAACGCGCAAGGCTCTGGATTCCGTGCGCAATCGAGACTATATCGTAGTCGATCCGGTATGGTTTCCGATATGGAGCGGAATGTGAGCTAAGCAGCGAGATAAAATTCGAAGCACGAAATTCGAAATCCGAAACAAATTCAAAACGAGAAAAGACAAAAAACCGAAATGTTCGAAACAGGAAGGATGGCATTTAATGTTTTGGATTTTCCGAGTTTGAGATTTAATTGGCTGCAGGTTTGTTTCGAATTTCGATATTCGGATTTCGGGAGAGCGAATTAAGCGCTAAGCCGGATTTACAAAATTGAAGTACATAATCCTACAGGGCGACGGCATGGCGGATTACCCGCTGGAGGTTCTCGGCGGCAGGACGCCGCTCGAGGCCGCGCGGACGCCGAACATGGATTGGCTCGCCGCGCGCGGCGTTTTGGGCCTGGCCCATGTAATTCCCAAAGGTTTTCCACCCGGCAGTGACGTCGGCAACATGAGCATCATGGGCTACGACCCGGCGGTGTATCACACCGGGCGGTCGCCGTTGGAAGCCGCCAGCATGGGCGTCGCTCTCGGACCGCGCGACATTGCTTTTCGCTGCAATCTTGTTACCCTCGGCGCCAGCGGCGACGATACCTTCATGGAGGATTTTACCTCGGGGCATATAACCACCGAGGAAGCGGCGGAGCTGATTCGCGCCATCGGACTAAAGCTCGGCGGCGACGGCGTCGAGTTTTTCCCTGGAGTGAGTTACCGCCACCTGATGGTCTGGCGCGACGGTATGGAAAAGATGGAAACCACGCCGCCGCACGATATCACGGATCAAAAAATCTCGGCCTATATGCCCAAGGGCGAAGGCGCGGAGCGGCTGCTGAGCCTCATGGAAGCATCGCGGCCGATCCTGGCGAATCATCCTGTGAACAAGAGGCGTCAAGCAGAGGGCCGCCGTCCGGCCACGACGATCTGGCTCTGGGGGCAGGGTAGGGCGCCGGCGCTGCCGTCGCTCGCCGAGCGTTTCGGCATCAAGGGCGGCGTGATCTCCGCCGTGGACATCATCAACGGGCTCGGCGTGTACGCCGGGCTGGAACGGATACATGTGCCCGGCATCACCGGTTTTCTCGACACCAATTATCGCGGCAAGGGCGAATACGGCGTCAATTCGCTTGAGAAAAATGATTTCGTCTTTATTCACGTCGAAGCCATCGACGAAGCGGGACACATGGGCGACGTGGAGAAAAAAATCCAGGCGCTGGAAGATTTCGACGAAAAAGTCGTCGGCACCGTGCTCCAAAAAATGGCGCAGCGAAAAGATTGGCGCGTGCTCCTGATGCCCGACCATCCGACGTCGATCGCGCTCAAGACCCATGTCGCCGAGCCGGTGCCGTTCGTGCTCTATTCAGCCGAAGAGCCGCGTCAGAACGGCGCGCTCGGTTACAACGAGAAAGACGCCGCCGCCACCGGCATCGTCGTGAAGCAGGCATACCGGCTTATCGAATCGCTCATCGAAGGGAGACCCACATGGACCGAAACCTAGCATTGGAAGCCGTGCGCGTAACCGAGGCGGCGGCGTTGAATTGCGCCCGGCTCACGGGCCGCGGCGATGAAAGAGCGGCGGACCAGGCGGCGGTGGACGCGATGCGCAAAGCATTTGACGCGCTCGCCATCGACGGTACGGTGGTGATCGGGGAAGGGGAGCGAGACGAAGCGCCGATGCTCTACATCGGGGAGAAAGTCGGCTCCGGCGGTCCCAAGGTCGATATCGCGCTCGATCCGCTCGAAGGCACGACCATCTGCGCTACCGGCGCGCCCAATGCGCTCTCGGTGATCGCCATGGCGGACGCGGGCAACTTGCTTCATTGCCCGGACACCTACATGGAAAAGATCGCCACCGGACCCGTGGGCAGAGGCGTCGTCGATCTCGACAAGACGCCGACGGATAATCTGCGGGCGCTGGCCGAGGCGAAACGATGCCGAGTCGAAGACCTTACGGTGATCATTCTTTCCCGCCCCAGACATGAAGCAATCATTAAAGAAGTGCGCCAGGCCGGCGCGCGCATCCGCCTGATCGGCGACGGCGACGTGTCAGCCGCCATCGCCACCACCAAGCCGGAAACCGGCATCGATCTGTTGCTCGGCATCGGCGGCGCGCCGGAGGGCGTGTTGGCGGCGGCGGCGCTGCGCTGCGCCGGCGGCGAATTCCAGGGCCGTCTGGCGCCGCGCAACAACGAGGAGATCGAGCGGGCCAAAAAGATGGGCGTCACCGACATCAAGAAAAAATTTAAGATCGACGAGCTTGCCCGCGGCGACGTCATGTTCGCAGCCACCGGCGTGACCGATGGCGACTATCTCCAGGGCGTGCATTTTTTCGCCGGCGGCGCCACGACCCAATCCGTGGTCATGCGCTCCCGAAGCCACACCGTCCGGCTCATCAACGCCACGCACTACTTTGACCACAAGCCGAATTATTGATGTCGAAGTCAAACTCGCCGGTAGAGTCTTTCCCCTCTCCCTAACCCTCTCCCTGAGGGAGAGGGAAGGGTGAGGGCCATAGGATGCGCGACAAACAGTTCCCGCATAAACCAAACCCCAGTGGCGCGGAAAAAAAGCAAAAAAACAAGCTGGTTGAGAAGCCTACTTCTCTTCCTTTTCACCCCGATCATTATCTGGATCCTCGCCTTCGTGACCTGGTTTTTCTGGCGCGATATCACCAAGCTCTTCGACAAGAAAGGTTCGGCGAAGACACCGCCCGGGGTTTCGCGGGGTACCGAAAAAACCCAGCCACGCCGGGAAAACAAGTCCCAGGAAAAAATCCCGGAAGAGGATCGGCGAAAGCTCGACGAAATTTTAAAAAGTCGTTGAGCTCAATTATCGGGTTCGTCGGGGTTTCCTGTAAGGAGAGTATTCACCGCATAGACACAGCGCGGCTACGCCGCAACCAAAGAAGAAAAGATAGTTTTCACCACGAAGGCACAAAGAGCACGAAGGAAAAAAATTAAACGGAGAAAGCGCAAAGAATTCCGCCGTCAGTTTTGTAGGGGCAACCCCCTGTGGTTGCCCGTCCGAATACGCAGCACACCATGTCTTCGATAACCTATCTCCGAATGCTTCGTGTCCTTCGTGAGCTTCGTGGTGAGAAAGCGTTTCGTCGATCGCTGATCGGTTA
>JACPFE010000461.1 GCA_016183145.1 Deltaproteobacteria bacterium
ATCACGACGGGAAAGTACTCGGGCAAACAGCCAGCCATGACCGCGTTGGCGGCAATCTTTTCAATCGTGGCAATCCCATTGAGCGGAGGAACGATACCAAGTCTTTCGTCTTTGTCAAAGCCACTCGCTTCAATCATCTCGCCAACTGCCTCACGCGTTGGCGGCAGGACTGGCAGGCCGTCGGTCCAACCTTTTTTTGCCAGGTATTGAAACATTCGAACGGGACTTTCTGGGACTGCCAGCGATTCAGGCTTAGACTCTCGGTTATCAGCCGGCTTCAGGGAATCATCGTTGCGCACAGGCGCGCCGGTGAGGGCTGCAATAATCGATTCGATATTTGATTCGGCTAAGGATCTTAGCGAATCAAAAGAAATGGAACTGACCGGGTGTGGGACCTTAATAAGGGGAAGATCGCTCAATCCACGGGTTTGAGCCTCCATTTTTGCGAGAACAAGAAATTCCTCAGTAACGATGGTAGCAGTCGGAATTCCCGCCGCCTCAAGCAGGGCCGAGTCGTGGATACTCCACGACGTGCAAGAGCCTCAATCGGCAAAGGCGTTGACGACAACGTCGCACTTTTCTATGAGATCCTGGACACAATCGGCCTCGGTGCGGCTCATCTTCCGCCTAAAAACAATTTCAACCCCGTCGTATCGTTGCTTTAAAAGTTCGCCTACATAGCCGAGAAATCTATCTGCATTTGGCTTACTGTTGTCTAGCAAACCGACGCGTTTACGATGCAATCGAAAATGCTTTCTATGTGCCGGCCCGGTTTTCTTGAATTCTCGTGTTGCTGTAGGATCGATGATCTCAATCAGGCGTTCTTCCATAGTCGTCCCCTTTCAACCGCCACTTTGTTAACACGGCCGACATCCTTATTTTCGCCTTGCAACGTGCTCTTAAACTTGCCTCAATCGCCGTTGAGCAACCAGCCCGGGAAGATTTTGCGTTTCCCCTCAGCCGCCAGCGAATTTCGTCGTCACGAGCAGCACGCTACTTGACTATAGAGTTATAGAGCTGACTCAGCTCTTCGAAATTCACCAGCGATTCCGATTTGACGGTCTGGACTTTAACGCCTTGAAGAAGCCGGGGATACTTGATGGCTATACCCCGCCGCGCCACCTCTCTTCCCATTTTGGCCAACAACTGTTGTCCTTCAGCGGATAGGAGATAGTCAATAAACAATTTTGCCGCGTTCGGGTGCGGCGCGCGTTTCGGCAAGAGCAAATGCCCCGCTCGCGCAATCACCGGATCGGCCTGGATAATTTCTATCGGCGCGCCCCGCGATTGCAGCTCCAGGGCCTGATAGCCGAAAAGGTTTACCGCCAAGGAGAACTCTCCCGCCGCTAATAGTTCCGTCTGGAGGGCGTGACCGCGCACCATACTGGGATCCTGCTTCATCAGAGACCGGAAATAATTCACCGTCCGCTCTTTTCCCCAAATCGAAACGAGCGGCGCGAACCACTTCGCGTCATCATTGTCCAAGCCCATCTTTCCCTTCCACTTCCGATCAAGAAGGTCCGCGTAAGCTTTGGGGATCTCTCTCTGAGAGAGTAAGCGGGTGTTGTAAGCCATTACGTTCGTGAGTACGTACATACAACAGGGCATCATGGCGTCGGGGTCCTTGAACTCATCCGGAAACGCCTCCATCTCGTCAGACCGGTATGACTGAAGGAAACCTTTGCTTTTCAGCACCCAGGCATTGAATGTATCGAGGTTGATGACGTCCACCAGAGGATTCCCCGCGCGCTCTTCCGTCATAACTCGGCTCAATATCCGGGAGGGACCGGCCCGCAGTGCTTGTACCTTAATCGGCGGGTACTTTTTCTCGAACCCTTCACTCAATCGTGAAATTTGATCCTGCGGCACACTTGCATAAAAGACGACAGCCCCTTCTTTCCTAGCGCTTTCGAGCATGGTAGCGGCATGACCCTTATTCAATGGAACTGCCAGACTGGTTAGCGCCCAGACAAGAACGGCATGTTTAAGCAGCATAGGATTTTTTTCCTTCTCAGCTAATTTTGGCGCGAATCGCAGGATCGATTTTTAATGTAACGGGTGTGGAACGGGCGTTGGCCGGGAAGAACACTGATTGACGGCCGGGCCCGCCAGCTACCACCACCGCGATATCGTCCGCTTTGTCGGCAATACTCACCGTACCGTCGGGCCATAGATTGGTCGAGCACTTCAGCATTTGGTCGAAACTGAGTGTTTCACCGCTGTCCGGATGATAGTTTTCTTCAAAGCGGCAACGCGCATTGACAAAAAAATATTCTCGCACCTCGGCCTTCGATATGCCGTCTTTGTGGATTTGTTTAGCAGTCTCCGGACCCAAAACCACCAGCGGTCTGGCGCCGTTGCCTAGCCCTTGGAGCATCGGACCCACCGGTCTCATTCCATAGGCGAGCGACTGCAGCGCGCCTAATCCCTTGGTTGTCCATCCGGCACCAATCCGGCATAAAGAGCCCGCGGCAAAAATAGTCAACGTACTGTCGCTCGGGTCAAATCCTTTCTCGACGTGGTAAGGCACCCACGGCGACGCTTCTTCGTTTTCACCCCAACAAAGCGTGTATTTGCCGGGCCATCCATGGCAAGACTTGTCGGTCACCCCGGGAACCACGCCGCCGATGTTGAGTTGGATCAATCGAATGGCTCTTCCTATCGTAGCATTGGACATTGTGCCTGGACCGAACAAATTGTTTGAGCAATTCAGGTCGATTTCCTTTCTGATAGGGCCGTTTAACATAACTGAAACGCCATAACCGCCGGTGGAAGCGAGCACTCCCAAAAGAACGAACTCCGGGCAAGCCATCGCTTCCACCGCGGTGACAAGCACAGGCATATGTTCCGGTCGACAGCCCGCCATCACGGCATTGATCGCAATGGCTTCAACTGTGGCTGGTGACCATTCCGGCGGGAGTAAAGCGATTTCGAAATCGGGATCGAGCGAGACTCCCTCGCACATCCTCATCACCCGGTCCTCGGTAGGAGGAAATACCGGGAGGCCATCCGTCATGCCGTTTGCGTAAAGGTATTCATTGGCCTCTTCGATGGAATCGCCGATTTGGATTCGCTGAGCTTTCAGTGCCATAATCAATCACCAAATCCTCTCAGGCAAAAAGACCGGCTCTAAACCGGACGTTCACGAATAGGACGAGGCTTGATCAACGCCGCTATGACTCGATCGATCGCCGACTTCGCCTTTTTCGTAACTTCTCCCGGCTCGACCCCACTAAATGGATGGGGCACGATGACAATGCCCGCCCCCGGTATCCCAAGGGCTTTGGCCTGAACTCGCGCTGTGTGCTCAAAAACATCCGTACAGATCACTGCACCCGGGATGCCGCGCTTTTCAAATTCGATAAGGTCGTGGACACTCCACGAGGAGCAGGAACCTCAGTCACCGCTGCCGGTGATGATCGTGTCGCATTGCTCTGCCATTTCATCCAAGAGATCCCGGGGAATACCCCTTAACGGTGACGGCTTGCGGCGGCGGATCGTGGCGAAAGTAAACTTTTCTTTAAGTAATTCTTCGGTGCAATCAAGGTAAACGTCGAAGTTGCGTTTCCCGTTGTCTAACAGTCCGATTGTCCTGCCGTTTAAATCAGGCGGGCGAGAAGCGAGATGTACGCTACCGCCGCTTCTGTTTACCCGTGGGCTTAGGATGGTGATCATTTGATGATTCTCCTTTGCTTCTCCACGCTACGCGCCCTACGCGCCAGTCTTTTCCCGGTTTGTATCCTTCCCTTCATCGATAAACAAGCCGAACTCACCGAGGACGAATTCCCTCTGACGCACCGACCAACGGCGCCACCTTCTCCCGAAAAATTGCCAGTTGATCAACTTCGTCTGAGACGGGCCAGAGAAAAACCCGCTGAACGCCCGCCGCCCGGTAGGCGGCGAGCTTTTCGGCGCAGGCTTGCGGGTCTCCGACAAGGAGCCGTTCTCGGAGCTGGTCGACGGGGCGTTTCAGCAACGCGCCGATGGTTTCAGACAAAGCGCGGTCCGCTTCTGCCTGCTCTGCCGTAATGTACATGAACATGGTGACGAGAGCGTTGGGGAAGCTTTTCGGATCTTTGCCGATGTTCGTAAGTTGGACCCGCAGTTTCTCCAGCCCCAACCGGAACTGATCCGGCGTCGTGTTATAAGCGGAGGCCAACCATCCGTCCCCAAGTCGTGCGACGCGGCGCAGGCCCGCGTCCGAACCCCAACTGCCGATCCAGATCGGCAGACTCGGTCTCTGGAGCGGCTTGGGCTCGAGATCGATCCCTGCCGTCGAATAGAAACGCCCGGTAAATTGACTTCCATCGGCGCTCCACAGAGCGCGCAAAAACTGCACGGCCTCGTCGCATCTTTTCCAGCGCTCCTCATAGTCGATGCCCATGATCTCGTAGTCGCGCGCCGAGGAACCCGGTCCCACACCGACGAACAGCCGGCCATTGGAAAGAATATCGATGGCGGCCAGCGCCTTAGCCAATTGTACCGGACCGCGCACAACCGGCAGGGCCACGCTCGTCCCCACCGCCATTTTGCCGGTATGGGATAGCACGGCAGCAAGCGCGGTCGGCGCGTCGAGCCAGGGGCGGGAATAAATCAAGTGGTCGTTCGTCGAAACGGCTTTAAAGCCGAGTTCCTCAGCCTGGCGCACGTACGCGCACAACCGCTCCAAAGAAAAGCGTTCGAATCCGAAATCGATGACCGGAAGATGGACGCCGTAATCCAATTCCCTCCCCTTCATGACACGCGACGCTTTTTGTGTTTGCGCCGGCGATCACGTTAACCGCCCGGAACATTCGGTGGGCTCACCGTGGCGCTCAGTGGGGGCGATCAGCCATCCGCTGGATCGCGCTGTTGGACCTCCATCCAGCGTCCATCGGCAAGTACAACCGACGTTTCGACCTGTCTCGCCGGGATTGACCAGTATCTCCGGAGCAGGGAGTCTTTGTGCCTGTTCGGGACGACTGTGAAGCCGTTCCTCCGATAGAACTCGATGGCCCACGACGCATCCGCCCAGGTACCAATCAGGACTGGCTTGCCCGTAAGGCCCTCCACATGGCGCAGTAGCCTTGTCCCCACGCCCTTTCTCTGCATGGTTGGCGTGACGTAGGCGTGGCGCACCAAAGCGACTTCTCCCTTGTCCTGTATCCCCATCACACCTAACAGACGCCCGTCTTCCTCCGCTACCCAGAAAACGACGCCGTCCGCAATCTCATTTGCCAGTTCATCCGGCGGCATATAGGGTTCCCGCCACCGGTCGGCCGGTATCACTCCTCGATAAGCCTGGGCCGCGTCGTTGATAATTGCCAACACCACCCCTAAATCCGCTTCCCGAAATTTTCTAATTAGCATCATCTGGTTAGAGGAGCCCACCGTTCCCGCTCACCTGCGGTCAGCCGACAGGTGAAGTGGGTTGGTTAGGCCGAGATTCCTCCGGGGTAGAAGGTTGCCGGCGTCACCCCGAATCGCTTGCTCAATCGCTCGATGTGCTCTCGTGTAAGCCTTCGCTTCCCTCTGAGAATTTGCGAAACGACGGGCTGGCCCCCAAGCTCCTTAGCGAGATCGTACTGGCTTAAATCGTGCTGCTCAATGAGGAACCGAAGCACTTCCTCAGGGGTTGCCGGGCCGATAGGGAACTCCCTTTTCTCATACTGCTCGACGAAGGGAATGACGGCGCTCAGGTACTGGCCGACAGCCTTGCGGTTGTCGGCGTCCAAGCTTTCGGATTCCCGCATGAGGATGCGGATCGCCTCGCTGTACCCGTGGTGCATCTTCCTACTCCTGATGGGTTGCGGCGGCAGATGGAGATAGAGCCACCGAAGCAGCTCGTTGTCTACCGGCGCCTCCAGCGGCCTGAGCTTCTTTTCAAGTGTTGCAATGGTCATTTCACTTTCTCCAACGTCCCTCACCGTACTCGGCGTGCGTAAGCACGCACTCGATTGAAACGGATTGAAGAGCGTAATCCACGACAGCGATTAACCGGTACTTGTTCCCAGAGACGTCGAACACCGTGTGCGGCTTGACCTGATCCGCTGAACCAAAGGTCTTCTTGAGCTCAACGAAGTGCTTGAAGCTGTTCGACTCCATGGCCTGCGTCCAGCTCTTGAGAGAGGACCTGGAGTCGGGATGTTTCCGCGCGAATAGCTGGATCAAATCCCGCCCGATGAGCTTCACCAAGCGATGATAGCAGAACGCTATCATCTGTCAAAGGCCCCGTTGGAATCAGTATCCACCGCCCGGCGTAGGTGAGGGCCTATCGCCAATCCGCTGAGCCGGAATCGGATCAAGCGGCGGGTTAGGCCCTGCGCGACCGTTTGTGCTTTGCGATCAGTTCCCGGATCGTTGGGACCAGCTCTCGAGGAACTTCCATGATGGCTTGAGTAGAATCCTCATATGCCGCCTCGTCCTCGGCGACCGCCTCTTCTTCCGTCTGCTGCTCGTAATGCTTAAGCACTCGACGTACTTTTTGCTCATCCCAACCCGGTGGAAATTTGCTCTGTTTCATCTCCTTCCTTTCTTACGTAAGCGTCTTCGATAAGCGAACAATGGCTTTCCGCGCAACTCGTACGCTGTAATCACAAACACGCTTTCGGGTTCCGGGTCCGGAACATAAATCACCCGGAGATAGCGCCCGGCTCGCGTCTTGCCGATTGCTACCCGTGACCCTTCCCGGCCTGGACGACCTCCCCTGGGCTTGCAAGCGCGTCGATAACTTCCTCCTCGTCGATTCCGTGATTATAAATGTGAGGAGCTTCGGTTTCAGGATCGACATAGAAGCGAACATTCATCTGCTGCGAACTATATCATTGCAACTGAAAAAGGCCCAACGGGTCAGCGGGTGAGCCGTGGCCCGCAGGGCCATCGGTTCCATCCGGTGGTTCGGCCGCCGCAGGCGGCCGCAACCAGCGTGGCTCACGCGCTACGCCGCTCCTGATTCAAGCGACGACCCGTTGCCGCACGAGCACGATCTTGCCCGTCACGCCTCCCTTCCCGAGCAGCTCCTGCGCCTGTCTTGCCTCGGCAAGAGGAAATCGCTGCGCGATGAGTGGCTTGATCTTCTGCTGTTGAAGAAGGTCGAACAGGGCGATCAAATCCTGTCGAAACAGTGCCGGCCTCAGCCGTTTGAACCACTGGATGCTGTAGGGGACCACCCGTTTCCGGCCCGGGAGAAGCCAGCCGCCGGCGA
>JACPFE010000462.1 GCA_016183145.1 Deltaproteobacteria bacterium
ATCCGCCCTATCCATGGCCGCCGGTTGTTCCATCCGGTGCTGACCGTTTCCCCGACAAAGAACCGAATGGCATGGTCAGCGTCGCCGAGCACCCCGTATCCACGTTTAGCATCGCTGTCGACACGGCGTCCTACGCCTTCGCCCGCCGCATGCTCAACGGCGGACGGCTGCCGCCGCGCGAAGCGGTGCGGGTCGAGGAGATGGTTAACTACTTCCCATACGCCTACCCCGCTCCACAGGACCGCGCGCAACCGTTCCGGGTCACGACCACGGTCATGCCGAGCCCGTGGGCCGCGGACAACCGGCTTCTCCACATCGCCATTCGCGGCTACGACATCGCACGCGCCGAACGGCCGCGCGCCAACGTCGTGCTGCTGATCGATACCTCCGGATCGATGCAGCCGAGCGATCGGCTGCCGCTGCTGCAACAAGGATATCGCCTGCTCGCTCAGCAGCTTCGCGACGACGATCGCGTCGCCATCGTCACCTACGCGGGCATGGCGCAGACCGCCCTCGAACCAACCTCCGGGCGCGACAAGCACAAGATTCTCGAGGTCATCGACAATCTGCGCGCAGGCGGTTCCACCGCCGGAGGCGAGGGGTTGCAGCGCGCCTATGCTATGGCCGAGCGCCATTTCGACAAACAGGCGGTGAACCGGGTGATTCTCGCCACCGACGGCGACTTCAACGTCGGCATTACCGACCCCAAGGAGCTCGAACGCTTTATCGTCGCCAAGCGCAAGAGCGGCATCTATCTCTCGATCTTCGGCGTCGGCGCCGGCAATTTGAACGACGCGCTGATGCAGCGGCTCGCCCAGGCCGGCAACGGCAACGCTGCCCATATCGATTCGCTGCTCGAAGCGCGCAAGGCGATGAGGGAGGAGTTTGCCTCGACGCTATTCCCGATCGCGGACGACGTAAAGATCCAGGTCGAATTCAACCCCGGCCGGGTCGCCGAGTATCGGCTGATCGGTTAGAAAACGAGCGTTCCCAGGCGTCATCCGCTAGCCGCGGCGATGAGCTTGCTTTCGTGAAATTGCGTTACAAGCTGCCGGGCGAAGCGGCGAGCCGGCTCATCGAGCAGCCGCTGCGCGCCGCGGACGCGCTCGCCTCCCTCGACGGTGTCCCCGTCGAGCAGCGCTTCGCGGTCGCCGTTGCCGCCTTCGCCCAGCGTCTGCGCGGCGAAAGCGCCGTCGACGGCTTCAGCTACGGCGCTATCGCCCAACTTGCCAATGCCTCCCGTGGCGCCGACCCGGAAGGTTACCGGGCCGAATTCGTCCGCCTTGTGCGCATGGCCGAGACATTGGACACCGTCGCACAGCGTTGATCTCCTGCTGGAACTCACCGGCATCGATCTTTCCCGCTGCCCTCGTTGCCAGAAGGGAACCATGATCGCGGTCGATGAACTGCCTCGTATATCACACTCACTCCGATGGGATTCCTCGGCAACTCCTTGGCCAGTTCTTGATTGGTGAATCCGCCCGACTCTCTGCCCACCCAGGCCGTCACCCGCCTCACTCGGACTATTCTTCTCTCTCTCCCGCGATGCAGTACGGCAGCGACCGGTCGAACTTGCGCCGGAGGACAATCGTCTATACACTGCTGGCGTGAGGTTCGAATGGGATCCGGCGAAAGCGGCAGCGAACCTACGCACTCATCGGGTCAGTTTCTCCGAAGCGGTCACTGTTTTGGAGGACGAATTTGCCCTGACTCGTGAAGATCCTGACGCGGTGGAAGAGCCACGCTTTGTGA
This sequence comes from Deltaproteobacteria bacterium, assembly GCA_016183145.1. Classification (GTDB taxonomy): domain Bacteria; phylum Desulfobacterota; class Binatia; order UBA9968; family UBA9968; genus JACPFE01. Next base: position 1,753 of record JACPFE010000462.1, read on the forward strand.
CTCTAGGCCTCAGCAACCTTGGAAATCTGCTTGTCGTGGTCTACGCGTACCGTTAGCCGGATATCATTCGAGTGATTTCAGCTTGGAAGGCGAACAAACGCCAGAGGGCACTCTATGAAAAAGGTCGTAGCTGAAAAGTACCGCGATATCGACTTCTCGCGCGCGAAGCGTGGTGCCGTCGTTAACCCTGAGCCCGGAAAGACGAAGATCTCCATCCGGTTGGACAACGCTGTCCTGGAATATTTTCGGAACCTCGTAGACAGAGCGGGGGGAGGGAACTACCAGACCCTCATCAACGACGCCTTGCTTGAGTATGTTCATCGCCGTTCGACCCTCGACATCGTGCGCCAGGCGGTCAGAGAGGAACTCGCTCCCTACGGTATCGCCCGTCGGTCCAACGCCGCGCCGCAGCCGACGCGCCGAGCGCGCCGCTAACCGCCATGCGTTAAAGCCTCGAAACCCGCATGTCCTCGTGATCGCTTGAGCCTGTGTAATCCTGGCAGCCGGAGCCAACGAGGCACCCGCAATGGCGCAGTACCCGACGGTGCCGCGCGCCAGGCTGGGAAGGTTCGCGTTGGAAACTAACTTCGAGGACACAGCGACCTCCATTAGACTTCCCCCCGCCTTGCCGCTAGACTTACCTCCGAACAAAATGTTGTCCTTCACTATCATTACGATCTTCCCGGAGATGTTCGCCTCGCCGCTGGGCCACAGTATCTTGAAGAAGGCGCAGGAGAAAGGGTTGATCTCCGTCCGTCTGGTCGATCCGCGGGATTTCGCGACCGACAAGCATCGGATGACCGACGACTATCCCTACGGCGGCGGCCAGGGAATGGTGATGAAGCCGGAGCCGTTGGTAGCGGCCATCGAGGCTGTGCGAGGCAAGCGCAGCCCCACGGGCAAGCCCGCGGCGCCTTCCGGTACGCCCGTGGGGCGGAGTCCTGAGCAAGAGCCCCCGGCCAAGGCGGGGGCTCGCGTCGAAGGGTCGCCCCATGCCCGTGTGATTCTGCTTTCGCCGCAAGGACCTGTTTTCAATCAGCGCCACGCCGCCCGCCTCGCGCAAGAAAAAGAACTGGTGCTCATCTGCGGCCGCTACGAAGGGGTGGACGAACGGGTCAAATCGTTCGTCGATGAAGAACTGTCAATTGGCGATTACACGCTGAGCGGCGGCGAGCCGGCGGCCAACGTCGTTATTGACGCGGTGGCGCGACTGATTCCCGGAGTTCTCGGCAATGAAAGTTCCGCGGCGGACGAATCGTTCGTCAACGGATTGTTGGAATACCCGCAATACACCCGCCCCGAGGATTTCCGCGGGATGAAAGTCCCAGATGTTTTGCTCTCCGGCGATCATGAGCGCGTCGCACGCTGGCGGCGTGAAATGAGCCTTAAGCTCACCCGGGAGCGGCGCCCGGACCTCTTGGTCACCCGGGAGCGGCGCCCGGACCTCTTGGCAAAAGCTCCCCTGACCCAAGAAGAAAGAAGCCGGCCATTGGCCGTTCAAGCCCCTTTGTACGTCGCCCTGCTGCACTATCCGGTTTACGACAAGAACGGCCAGGTCGTCACCACCGCGGTTACCAACATGGACATCCACGACATCGCCCGCTCGGGCAAGACCTACGGGATCAAAGGTTTTTATGTCGTGACGCCGGTCAAGGCCTTGCAGAAGCTTGCGCGCAAGATCATCGACCATTGGGAGGAAGGCTACGGCAGCCAGTACAATGTGACGCGCAAAGAGGCGCTGGCGCTGGCGCGCATCTCCGACACTCTCGACGACGTGCTGATCGATATCGAGCGCGAGTCAGGCGAGAAACCCCTGTTAGTCGTTACCTCCGCCCGGGCGGGTGAAAAGCGCGCCTCTTTCGCCGCGCTGCGAGACATGCTAAAAAATAATACCCACCCCTTCCTAATCCTTTTCGGCACAGGCTGGGGGCTGACTGAAGCAATATTCTCACAAGCGGATTACGTCCTCGAAGCGATCGAGGGAACCAGCGGCTATAACCACCTGTCGGTTAGATCGGCCGCGGCCATCGTTCTGGATCGCCTGTTGGGACAGTCCTAATCTAAGGAGATACGTATGGATATCGTAGGCAGACTTGAAGCGGAACAATCAAAGAAGGAAATTCCGGCGCTGCGGCCAGGCGAGACCGTTAGAGTTCACGTCAAAGTCGTGGAGGGCGAAAAAGAGCGGACGCAGATCTTCGAAGGGATCGTCATCGGTCTTTCGGGCAGCGGCAGCCGCGCTATGTTTACCGTGCGCAAGATTTCCTACGGAGTAGGCGTAGAGCGCATCTTTCCCATTCACTCCCCCCGCATCGAGAAGGTCGAAGTGATGGCGCGGGGAAAAGTGCGACGGGCCAAGCTCTACTATTTACGGGAGCGATCGGGTAAGGCCGCAAGACTCTTCGGTGAAGAGGGTTCGGGAAATTGAGCCGCCGGCTCAGTCGCCACCTAAAATCAGTCCGTTCCCTTCGAACACGGCGCCGGGGTGGATCATCAACTCGCCGACTCTTGCTTCGCCCTGGAAGTGACCGCCCGGCAAGATTTCAAAACAGCCGATCACCTGCACATTGCCGATCAGCTTGCCTTCCACTTTCAGGTGCCGCGCGGATACATGAGCGTCGACCATTGCGTTAGGCCCGATGACCAGGAGTTCGGTCGCTTTGATCTCCCCGCTGAAGCGGCTGTCGATTTTGACCGGAACACGGTAACTGAGTTTTCCGGAAATTGAAGAGTCCGGAAACAGCACCGTCCTGGGCGCGTTGCTCTGGATGAACGAGGGATTTTCTTTATTGGCTGAATCCACCACGACAACGCAGACCTATTGGATTGACCGCTAGCATACCATCGACGGCGGATTAACGGAAGCTGTTCTCAACCGATATCGTCGTGGTAGCATGTCTCCATGGATCTTTTTGGCTCATCGCCCCCTCCACCACCTCGCGCGGCCCAGCCGCTGGCGGAACGAATGCGCCCGAGAACTCTCGATGAGTTCATCGGCCAGGAGCATTTGCTGGGTCCCGGAAAACTCTTGACGGGCATGACCGGCGCGGGCCGGCTACACTCCTTGATCTTGTGGGGCCCGCCGGGAAGCGGCAAAACCACGCTAGCGTTAATTCTGGCAAGCTCAGCCGGCGCCGCCTGCGTCCATTTCTCGGCGGTCACCTCCGGCGTCAAAGACCTCAAGAAAATCATTCAAGAGGCGCAAGAGCTTCAGCGGCTGGGTAAAGCCACCGTTCTCTTCGTTGACGAGATTCATCATTTCAATAAAGCCCAGCAGGATAACTTCCTACCGCATGTCGAGCGCGGCACGCTGCTCCTTATCGGCGCCACCACCGAGAACCCGTCCTTTGAAGTGATCTCTCCCCTGCTGTCGCGCTGCCAGGTTTTGGTTTTGCAGCCGCTCTCCGCCGACCATGTCGGAGTAATCATCGACCGCGCGCTCAGCGACTGCGAGCGCGGACTGGGAAAATCGGGGTTGAGCTTGACCGCGGACGCGCGCGATTTTTTGATTCAGCAGTCTCAAGGCGACGGCCGCGTCGCCTTGAACGGCCTGGAAACCGCCGCGGCGCTCGCTACTCGCGACGGCAGAAAGACCATCGAATTAGACCACGTGCAAGTTGCGGTGCAAAGAAAGCCGCTGCAATACGACAAGGCCGGCGAGGAGCACTACAACGTCATCTCGGCGTTTATCAAGAGCCTGCGCGGCAGCGATGCCGACGCGGCACTCTACTGGATGATGAGGATGATCGAGGCCGGCGAAGACCCGCTCTTCATCGCCCGGCGCATGGTCATCTTCGCGGCAGAGGACATCGGCAATGCCGATCCGCAGGCGCTGCAAGTCGCCGTCGCGGCGAAAGACGCTTTTCACTTCGTCGGCTTGCCGGAAGGCCGCATACCGCTCGCGCAAGCGGTCACCTATTTGGCGACCGCGCCGAAATCAAACGCCTCATACAAAGCGATGCTCGCCGCGGCCAAAGATGTCGAAGAGAAAGGCGCCCTGCCAGTGCCCCTGCACCTGCGCAACGCGCCCACGGCGCTGATGGAAAAACTCGGCTATGGCAAAGACTACAAGTACGCCCACAACTACGCCGACTCCATCGTCGCCCAGGAGCATCTACCGAAGGAACTGGCGGGAAGGAAGTATTATTCGCCGTCGGATTCCGGCTACGAGAAAGAGATCAAAGACCGGCTTCAGTCGTGGGAGAAGAAGAAAAAAGCAGAGAAGGGTTAGGCCTGGCGCGCGAGCCTTCGGCGGATGTACTGGCCCGCGCAGGCCTCCGTGACCTTGGCGCGGGGTTCACCCTCGGGCCATTCCATCACGACGTTACCGCGGACAACGGTCATCACCGGCCAGCCGGTCACATCCCAGCCCTCGTAGATAGACCAGGGCGTCACCGTATGGAGAATTTCCTTGGTGATTTTTGCCCGGCGCGCCAAATCGACAACCACGAGATCGGCATCGGCGCCCGGCACAATCGCC
>JACPFE010000463.1 GCA_016183145.1 Deltaproteobacteria bacterium
CAGCCGGCGCCGGCATCATCAAAGACCCGGCCAAGGTTCCGTCGGCGGAGGAAGGACTCTTGTGGACCAACAAATTCGTTGGCAAGCCGTAGGGATTGATTGACGCGTAAGCATTGCAATGTCATCGCGCCACTTCTCGCCCCCTCATCTTTGTCCTCTCCCCCGTCGCGGGGGAGAGGGAAGGGTGAGGGGGAAGTTCGAAACGCGAGACTCTAGACACTGCTATTTTGAGATCTGAGATTCGCTAATCGCTGCGCGATTAGCGATATCCCATCGCCGCGAGGAACTGCTTCAGCGAGCCGAACCGAAAGTAGGGGTTGGTTTGCTTCTCATCGCCGATCGTCGAGGTCGGCCGGTCGGAGTAATTGTGGCCGGGAAACAAGATCGTTTCGTCGGGCAACGCCATCAACTTCTGCGTCAGGCTATAATACATCTGCTCCGGGTTGCTGCCAGGCAGATCGACCCGCCCGCAGGAACCGATGAAGAGCGTATCCCCGGAGACGATTCTGTCGTCGATCAAAAAGCATTGCGAGCCCGGCGTATGGCCGGGCGTGTGCAGTAGTTGAATCTCCACGCCGCCGACATCGATCTTGTCGCCGCTCTCCGCTTTGATAATGTCGGACGGTGCAAGCCCCTTGAGAAAATCGGCCTCGGCTCTATGAACTACGACTTTGGCTTTGCATTTGCCGAGCAGCTCCGTGATGCCCTCGATCTCGGTGCCGGCGAATCGCCCGCCGACGTGATCTGGGTGCGTGTGCGTGACGAAGGCGTGAGTGATCTCCACGTCGTCCTTGGCCGCGAGCCGAAGAATCGTATCGATCTCCCAGGCGGCATCGACCACAGCGACTTTCCGCGTCTCGGCGGAGCCGATGAGATAAACATAGTTCTGCATCGGCCCGAGCTCGAGTTGTTTGAAGTAAAGTCTGTCGACCATATTGGCCTGAGGTTGGAGGCTGCCCCCTCCTTCATCCTCCCCCGCGTCCGCCAGAGGACGGATCAGCCTTGGGCTGACGCGAGGGAGGAAAGAGGTGGGGGTGCTCAACGCGCCTTCGCCGCCAACGACTGGTAGCTCACGCCCTCGCCGTTATCCTGGCTCACAGGCAAGCCCGAAGCTGCCCATCCCGGCGCAACCACGTTGCCCGACGGATCGCGCATGCCGCCGAAGCCGCCGACCATGTTGGCAACATCCTGATAACCCGCCTGTTGCAGCAACCCGGCGGCCGCGTTGGAGCGCGGCCCCGCTTGGCAGCCGACGATAATCTTTTTCTCCTTGGGGAAGTGGCTCTCGACGACCTTGACGAAGTCGGGGTTCATCACCATGCCGCGGGCCGGATCGGGAAAAGCGACGGGAATATTCACCGCGCCCTGCGGATGGCCGTTGGCAAACTCCCGCTCCGTGCGCACGTCGATGTAAACGGCGCTTGGGTCGGCTAACAATACTTCGCGCGCTTGTGGCGGCATGATTTCTTTGATGGCCATCTGAGTCTCCCGTTTCGCGTTCCGAGTTCCGTGTCTCGGGTTAACTCGGAACTTTGAACTCGGAACCCGAAACCGCGCTACGCGCTACATTCCCATAATATTATACCCGGCATCAACATGCAGCACCTCGCCGGTTACCGCGCTGCCCCAATCGCTGCAAAGATAGAGCGCGGTCTTGCCAACTTCCGCGGCATCAATGTTACGCTTCAGCGGCGCCCGCTCGGCCACATGGTGCAGCATGGTTTTGAAATCGGAGATACCCGCGGCGGCTAGGGTTCGCAGCGGTCCGGCGGAGATCGCATTGACGCGAATCCCCTTTGGCCCCAGATCATGCGCCAGATAACGCACGCTCGCTTCCAATGCCGCCTTGGCGACGCCCATGACGTTATAGTTGGGAATGACTTTCTCCGCTCCCATGTAGGTCAGTGTCAGGATCGACCCCTTTCGTCCTTCCATCAACGGCGCCGCATGGCGCGCGAGAGCGACCAATGAATAGGCGCTCACGTCCATAGCAAGGTGAAAACCCGCGCGGCTGGTCTGCACATAGGGATTGGATAAGTCTTCTTTGTTGGCGAAGGCGATGGCGTGGATCAAGATTTCGATGCCGCCCCATTCTTGTTTGAGCGTCGCAAAAACTTTCTCAACCTCTTCGTCCTTGGTCACGTCGCAAGGCAAGATCGAGCCGATCCCTTCGGCCAACGGCCGCACACGCTTCTCCAAAACTTCGCCGGCGAAAGTAAACGCCAGTTCCGCCCCCTCGGCGTGGAACGCCTCAGAGATCGCCCAGGCGATGCTCCGCTCATTCGCCACGCCGAAGATGGCCGCCCGCTTCCCTTCTAGCAACTTCATCTTTCTTCCCCTATGGTTGTTTTCGATTTTAGATTGTCGGCTGAAAAAGAAAGAAAGGGGTCAGAGTGATTTTCGAGAATGTGCCAAAATCACTCTGACCCCTTATCCGATCTTCATGCCACCCGCACGCCGTCTCGCGTAACCGCATGGTAAAAGGGCGAGCCACCCGCTTTACGGGCCGACCATTCTTCCAGCGTATAAACCATTATTGAAGGGACCGCCTCAGAGGTCACGGCCAAGAGATGTCCGATCTCACGAACCCTTGCCTTGGTAATTTTATCGCCGCTACGAAGAATCACCAGTACGTCGATATCGCTTTCAGGGCCGGCATCCCCTCGTGCTTTGGAGCCGTAGATAATGATCTGTTCGACCAGACCTGGAAAGCTTTCGGCTAGTGCCTGGCGGTACGAGTCAAGCCAGGCCTGCTCCTGTGACGCTAGGTTGAGCATGAGCTATCTTGCCTCCGCATGAAAGACCTGAGAGGTATCTTCACCAAACATGTCCACTACCGTGGCCATAATACGATAATTATCCGCGCTCTGATAGCCGCGAAAAATGGTCTCCCTTTTTCTCGCCTGCTATTGCCTCACGCCGATCGCCTTCAATTCACCGAATCACTTTGGTCGCCCGCACCAGCACGTTGGGCGGGACCGTCAGGCCGATCTGCTTTGCCGCCTTGAGATTGATGACGAGATCGAACTTCTTGGGCCGTTCCACAGGGATGTCAGCGGGCTTTGTCCCCTTGAGAATCTTATCGACGATCTCAGCGGCACGCCGGAACATCTCTGAACGATCCTCCGAGTAAGCCATCAGTCCGCCTGCCTCGACGAACCGAGCGACATTATACATTGCTGGAAGGCGGTTCTTTGCCACCAGAT
>JACPFE010000395.1 GCA_016183145.1 Deltaproteobacteria bacterium
CGGGAATCCAGCGGTCCTTCGAACTCCTGGATTCCGGCTCGCCTCAGCCAAAGGCTGATTTGGCCGGAATGACGTTAGGATTATTCAACGAACTTTAGAAACACCACGCAAGCGCCACGAATCCGAGAGGGGGCTGGTCGTTTTGGGAATCAGACCTGTGGTGGGTCACGCGATCAGCACGAGGCGAAGATCCATAACATTTGTGAGTGTGGGGCCGGTGACGAGCAGGTCGCCGACGGCGCTGAGAAAAGTGTGCGAATCGTTTCTGCGCAGAAAATCCGCCGCATCGAGGCCCTTGTCCCGGCCGCGTTGAAGCGTTGTGCCGTCGACGACGCCTCCGGCGGCGTCGGTTGGGCCATCCGTGCCATCCGTCCCGCCGCTAAGGACAACCACTCCTTTGGCGCCGTCGATGGCGGCGGCGGCGGTTAGAGCGAACTCTTGGTTGCGGCCGCCCAAGCCCTTGCCGCGAACGGTCACCGTGGTTTCGCCACCGGAAAGCACACAGGCCGGCCGTCGAATGGGAGTGCCGGTCGCGATGATCTCCCTTGCGACGGCCGCGTGGGCCGCCGCCACCACTTTGGCTTCGCCTTCGATGCAGCTCGACAGGGCCAGCGTGTTGTAGCCCAACTCCTCGGCTTTAAGTCGCGCCGCTTCCAGCGCCGTTCGATTATTTCCGACGATTACGTTGCGCACATTCTGAAAGATCGGGTCCCCAGCTTTGGGCGTCTCTTCGATCTCTCCCCTGGCGCCGGCTTCGAGGAAAGCGCGCACCCGCGGCGGGATTTTCTCCTCCAGTTCGTATCGCGCGATCACGCGCAGACAGTCCGCAAACGAGCTCGAGTCCGGCACCGTCGGGCCGGAGGCGATGACGTCGAGGGAGTCGCCGACTACGTCGGAAAGAATCAATGAGACTAGAGTCGCAGGATAGGCCAAGCGGGCCAGTCTCCCGCCTTTGATTTTGGAAATATGTTTGCGCACGGCATTGACTTCGTGAATCGTCGCGCCGCAATCCAGCAGAGTTTGCGTGGTTCGTATCTTTTCTTCCAGCGTAATTTCATCGACCGGACAAGGCAAAAGTGCCGACCCGCCGCCGGAGAGGAGCAAGACTACGAGATCGTCCTGCGTTGCTCGGCGCAACAGATCGATGATTCGCGTCGTCCCCGCTACCCCGGCCTCGTCCGGCAAAGGATGTCCGGCGTCGATAATCTCGACGAGGCTGAGCGGGAGCTTGTGGCCATACTTGACGATGACGATGCCGGAGGAAATACGGTCTCGCAAAAGCTCTTCGACGGCCGAAGCCATCTTCGCCGCGGCCTTTCCCGCTCCCACGACGTAGACATTACGATACGAAGAAAGGTCATAGGGTCCGCCCGCAACAGTAAGCGTATCTCCCTTGCGGGTAACGTGGCGGTTGACGGCGTCATAGGGGTTTGCGGCCGTGAGACCGGCATCAAATATCCCGCGAGCGTCGCCGCGAAGCTGGGTCAGGGAGAGCATGATCTACCGTCTTATAGGGGGCGCGGTAAATATTTGAACGTACCTTTACCACCCTAATGGATAGCCACGGCAATCGCAAATATGTGAACTGAGTAAAAAGGAAGAAAGGATTACGGGGAAAAACTAAAACAGTCTGAATCCGCCGAAGCCGTATTCGCCAATCCATTTGCCCGTTGCGGGGTCAAAGATATCGATGAGCATGTTCTTTTCGGGGTGGCCGGCGAGAAAGCGAGAAAAGATTTCGATGAAGTGTTCCTTCTCACCTGCATCGGCTTGCAGAAAGCCTTCTCCGATGTAGAGTCTGTGCGGCCTTTTGCTGCCGTCAAGCCGCACCCAGTAGCGGGAACCATTGGAACCCAGTCGATCCAGCCACGCTTTGTATTCCAATATCCGGGCCTGGATCTCCTTAAAGTTGACCGTCTGAGCGGGAGAAAGAGCCGGGAACAGCAATGCGAACGCAAGGAATATTATGACCGCTTTCCTTTTTAATCGCATCACCGCTCCCGGCCGGTTTCACCTAGTTGACCTTGATCTCGACGCGACGGTTCTTCGCGCGGCCTTCTTTGGTCTTGTTGTCGGCGATCGGCTTGCTCTCACCAAAACCTTGGCCCGAAATTCGGCCGGATTCAACGCCCTTCTTTACGACGTAATCTTTAACCGAGTTGACTCGCCTTTCGGAGAGTTTCTTGTTGTAAGCCTCGGTGCCGATGCTATCCGTATGTCCAGAGAGCGCGGCCTTCTTATCCTTGTTCTCCTTCATGAAAGCAACCAGGCGATCCAAAATGGCCCCTGCTTCCGGCTTGATGTTGCTCTTGTCGAAGTCAAAGAGCACGTCATCCAAAATGATCGTCCGTTCCACCTTGGGAGCCGGCTTCGGTTTCGGCTTCGGCGCCGGAGGAGGCGGTGGTGGTGGTGGCGGTGGCGGGGCCGGCTTCGGCTTCGGCTTCGGCGCCGGAGGAGGAGGAGGAGGCGGCGGCGCCGGTTTCGGCTTCGGATCTTCAGTCATTAGGTATGCCAGTCCACCACAGAGCAATGCTCCGCCGATCGCACCAACCGCAACGGAGCCGCCTACACTACGGTCGTGGTCGCGGGCGGTAGCCCCTGCACCGGCTGCGCCCATCGTGCCGCAGGTCAGAGCGCCGACCAATGCAGCTTGATTCTTCGTCATCACCCCTGTGCAACCGCTGAGAAAAAACCCCGCCACGGTCATCGCAAGATACTTATTTTTCTCCATCGTTGCCTCCCAGCAAAACTTGCCGATAAATTGAGGCTAAAGTAGTACAAGCGTCATA
>JACPFE010000396.1 GCA_016183145.1 Deltaproteobacteria bacterium
TGGCCGCGCTGCTGCGCTTCCAACATCAGGACAAAGGTTGTGTCCTTGTCGATGTTGATCTTTTCTATGGGGTCCATGACGACCCCGATTCTTAGGGATGGCATGTTGCGCCTCACCACTGTCGCTCTTTAACCTCGAATCACCCAGGTGCCCGCCAGGTAATCATGCCAGGCTCTTTTTTCCCGGCTCCAAAGAACCCATAGAAAACCCAACGCGAGAGGAGCAAGGCCGACGGTTGCAAGCCAGCGCAGAAACGCCCGCCGGTAGGTGATTGCCCCCTGCTCCGCGCCGACGACTTTCAATCCGAGCAGCCATTTGCCGATGGTCTTTCCTTCCATGCCGTGAAACAAAACGAAATAAACCGTGGCCAATCCGATCCCACCCCAGCTCAAAAAAATCAATAGGGGTTTTACGTTTCCCCAGGTAACGGAGCGGCCATGGGCGGACAAGCCTACCTTGTAGCCGATGTAGGTCAATAGAACCATGACCGACGCAAGCGCCAAGATGACGACCAGGTCGACGACAAATGCGCAGGCACGGCGGAAGAATCCGCCCCAGCGGACTTCATGGTCTTGAGCATGACTCCGCTCTTCGATTTGAGGGTAGCCAGTCGCGCTCGCCCCAGGAGAGATTGGCCAATCTTGGGTCTCCCGGCTTTCGCCGATCTCGAAGGGCTCTTCTTCGGCCGTGAGCGCGAATTCTTCGCGCTGGTATCCCATGAAAACTCTTCGATGCAACGGCATGGCGCCGCAGTGCGGACATTGCTCAACCGCCGGCTCGATCGGGCGCTCGCAGTTTTGGCATAGCATGGTGTTCTTGGAATATCGTCCCGCCGCTTATGCTAGAAAATGCCGGCGACCGAAGCAAGGGGAGCTTATCCCAGATCGCCCCACAAAAACTGCACGAGCGACGCCGCGGTCACGGCCGCGGTCTCGGCCCGAAGAATGCGGCGGCCCAATCGAATCGCCTTGAATCCGTGCCGCTGCGCCAAATTCGCTTCCTGCTCGCTGAGACCGCCTTCGGGACCGATGACGAGAAAAATCGAAGGGGCTTCCGGGTCTGTCGCGTGCACTTGCTTTAGGGTCTGGTGGGCCTCTTTTTCCCAAAACAAAAGATTCAGCGGGCCGGTGGTTTGTTGGACCATATCCTCGAAGTCGCGTACGGGGAAAATCTTCGGGATGCGAGTCCGGCCGCATTGCTTGGCCGCCGCCAGGGCGATTTTTTGCCAACGTTCGCGGCGCTTTTCGATCTTGCGCTGATCCAACTTCGGCACCGTGTAGGCCGAGACAAACGGGGCGATCGCTTGGACTCCCAGTTCCGTCGCCTTCTCGACGACGAAGTCCATTTTCTCGCCTTTGGTCAGACCGACCGCCAAGGTAAGTTGCAAAGGCGATTCTCGCTCGGCTTGGAATGATCGCAATATTTCTATCTCCGCCGCTTGGGCGCTAAGCGACCGTATCACCGCTTCATGTTCCCAGCCGGCGTCATCGAAGACAATGATCGGATCCCCCGGTCCGAGCCGCAGGACCTTTTTAAGATGATTGAGCTCCGGCCCCTCGACGGTCGCCCGCTGGTGGATGATATTTTTCCTCGGAACAAAGAAACGAGCCATCGACCTATTTCCGTTTAAACAGCAGCGTCACCCACTCTCTTTCCCGCTTGCGCCGGAGAAGCACGAAACCCTCGGTGCCAAAGCGACGCGTGACCGCACGGACCTGCTCGTGCAAAATCCCGGACAGAATAAGAAAGCCCCGCGGCGCAACCTTCTGCGCCAACGCATCCGCAAGTCCAAGGATCGTCTCGGCCGTCAAATTGGCGACTACAAGCAAAAACGATTTCCTGATCCGGCGCAACTCCGCGCCCGACAGATGGACGTTTTTCTCGACGCCGTTGAAGCTTAGGTTTTCCCGCGCGACCTTTAGCGCAACCGGATCGTTATCTATGGCCCAGATGGTCCGCGCTCCCAGCTTGGCCAACGCAATCGCCAAGATACCGGACCCGGTACCGACGTCGAGGGCAGCGAAATCCTTGCCGCGTAAAAAACCCGCCGCCTTTTCGAGAAACTCCAGACAGCCGCGCGTGGTCGCGTGGCTGCCGATGCCGAATGCCATCCCCGGCTCGATGGTGATCACCTCGCGCCGGCGAAGTTTGGGCGGCGTCACCCAAGGCGGCGTCACCCAGAAAGACTTGCCGATTTTCTGTGGCTTGATGAATCGGCGCCAGGAGTGATGCCAGTTTTCTTCCGCGAAAACTTTCCACCGGGCGCTGAGCTTGCGCCGGTGACCGTCAAGCCTTTCGATGGCCCGAAGAAAACGGTGCACCGCTCGTTTGAGGGAAGCGTCCGTGCGGGAGCGGCGAAAGTAAGCTTCGATGCCGCTGCGCTTGACGACGACGCCGGGCGAGCCGCGCTCGATAAGAAAATTGGACACCGCATCGAGGTCTGCCGCGCCCGCGCGAACGGAAAGTCGAAGCCACGATTGAGGCACGAGTTTTTATGCCATAGGGATCAAACCGGATCAAACGACGATTCGTTGTGCTCGCTCCATCACCAGCCGGCTTGTCAAATTTGCCGCTTCCAGATATTGAAAACAGGAGATCAAGAGGAACTAAGCATGAAATTAGCCACGATCAAACCGAGCGATCTTGCGATCGTGAAAAACGACACGCTGATCCCCGTCGGTGAAGCGTTAAGCCGCGAGGGCGCCTTGCCGAAGGGCGCGACGATGCTCGACCTGATCGACCGGTACGACGGCGTCAAGGCAACGCTGGAACGTCTCGCGGCCACTGCCGGCGCCAAACTCGACGCGCAATGGCTCAAACCGCCGGTGGCGAGACCGTCCAAAATTTGGGCCGCCGCCGGCAACTATAAACGCGGTAGCGCCGGGCTGGGAGACGCCCGCGGCCGGGGCAACGCCGCAAAAACTTCGCCTGAGGAACTGCTCGAAAATATTTTTCTCAAGCCGCCGTCGTCGATTGCCGGGCCGCAGGACAATATCCTGATTCCGAAAAACGCCGATTCGATCTTTTCGGAGTTGGAGCTTTGCGTGGTGATCGGCAAGCCGACTCGCCATATTTCCAAGGAGCGCGCCTACGAAGCGATCTTCGGCTACACGATTATGCTCGACGTGACCGCCCGCGGTTATGGACTGAGCAAGAATATGTCCGGCACCCGCAGCGTGCGCAAAGGCTTTGAAACATTCTCGCCGATCGGACCTTGGATCACCACGAGAGATGAAATACCCGATCCGCACAATCTTTGGATGAAGCTCTGGATCAACGGCGAACTCAAACAGTCGGCCAAGACCGATGCCATGATCAATGACATCGCCACGCAGGTAAGTTTCTTGTCGCAGGTGACGACCTTGTACCCGGGCGATTTGATTACGACCGGAAACCCCGATTCGCCGGAGTTTCAAGAAAAACTCAAGCCGGGCGATGTTTTGAAAGCGGAAATCGAAGGCATCGGCGCCATGAGTCTAGGCGTCGCCAAAGCGAATTAAATTTTCCCGAGGATCAATTGCTTATGGTGCGCGTCGCTCCCTTTCGCGGGCTCTTCTATAACCAAAAAAAGATACGCAACCTTGCCAAAGTGATCGCGCCGCCTTATGACGTGATCTCGCCGGAGGAGCAGGAAAGGCTCTATAAGAAGTCGCCCTATAACTTTGTTCGCCTTGATCTCAGCCAGGAGCCCGATTCCTACAACGCAGTCGCCCAGCTTCTTCAGGAATGGCGAACCCAGGGCGTTTTGGAGCGCGACGAAATCCCGGCCATTTATTTTCTCGTTCACCGCTTTACTCTCAAAGGCGGCGCTCAAAAGGTGCGCCAGGGATTCTTCGCGCTTACCCAGCTCCGGGATTTTTCCGACGGCGCGATCCGACCCCATGAAAAGACTCTCGATGCCCCGAAAGAAGATCGCTTGAAGCTCATGCTCGCTTGCAACGCGCAGCTAAGCCCGATCTTCGCGCTGTACGCGGAGCCGAAGCTGACCATCGATCGAATGCTCGCCGCCCAGGTGGACGGACTCGCGCCGTTTATCGAGGTGGAGCAAGACAACGGCGAGGAGTGCCGGCTCTGGCGCATCACCGACCCGACATTGATCGAAAAAATCCAGCAGGAAATGAACGACCAACGGCTGCTGATCGCTGACGGCCACCACCGCTACGAAGCGACACTGAACTACCGCGACCAAATGCGCAGCGAGCGTGGCCAGTGGACCGGGCGGGAGGCTTTCAACTATATCATGGCCTACTTCGCCAACATGAACGACGAAAACGTTGTGATCTTGCCGACGCACCGGCTAGTGCGAGGTTATACGCATAAACCGTTCTTGGAACTGGAAGAAGCGCTACAAGCCTATTTTTACTTGGAACAACATCCAAAGACCTCGGAAGGCAAGATTTCGTTTCTCAAAGCGCTCAAAACCGCGGGGAAGAAACATCGCGTGATCGGCGCAAGTTTCAAGCGCGATCCGCGCTATCTGATTCTCCGTCTCAAGAACAAGAGAATCATGCAGCGCCTGGCGCCGGACATAAGCGCGCCGCTGCGCGAACTCGATGTGACGACGCTGCATCTGCTGATTCTCGAACGTATTCTCGGCATGCCGCCCGAGCACCAGGTCAACGGCGAAACCATCCGCTACTCCCAAGACGAAGAGGGAGTCCTGCAATCACTGGAAAAAGAAGATTTCCAAGCGGCATTTATTCTCAACGCGCCGAAGGCGGAAGAAATCCTGACGATCGCCAACGGCGGCGAAAAGATGCCGCAGAAGTCGACCTACTTTTATCCAAAGCTCAGCTCGGGGCTGATCGTCAACGAGATCGACTGATCGTCAACGAGATCGACCCTAATGAGGAAATTGAGCCCGAAACGGAAGCAACGCAAACCTAGTCGCAAGAAAGCGCATGTCCGATGGACATTACGCTCATCCAGGAAATGGTTCGTAATGGAGATTACTATTGGCGCCAACACGCTGTTGAGCGAAGCATTGAAAGAGACATATCGGAAACAGAAGTTGCAGAAGCGATCCTGAACGGAAGGATCATTGAGGAATATCCGGATGACAAGTACGGGCCGAGCTGTCTAATCTATGGTCGCACGACGGGGGGAAGACCTATTCACGTACACTGCTCCTTACCACCTGATATCTGGATTATCACCGTGTACAAACCAGATGCCGATGAGTGGGTGGACTTCAGCAAAAGGAAACGATAAAGTTTCGTTATGAATTGCCGCGTATGTCATTGGCCGATGGCCGCAAAAACAATTACCGTCGACCTCCGAATCGGTGACAAATTGCTGGTTGTTGAGGGAGTCCCTGCAAAAGTCTGCGATCACTGCGGCGAAAGAATTTTTACTCCGGCCATGACAAAAAAACTCCAAGTTCTAGCGAAGCGACGAAGAAAACCGCCGCGAACCCTGAAAGTGCCCGTCTTTTCCCTCAAAAAGGGCGCTGCTTAAGAATATCCAGCCGACGGAGGTCTGCCGCGTTGCGGACGTTCCTCTTACGGGAGTAGTTCGCTCGCCAACTGTTGGATGCGCCGGCGCTGAGGAATCATGTCCTCGGCCTGGACGTTACGATAGGAACGGCCGGGTTTCATCGCGCTGTTGGGCTCCGCAGGGGGAACATCCGCCCGACGGCTGTTGGTCTGCGTTTTCACCCAGTCGATTTGCCCGCTGCGCGAGAGCAGCCAGTTGATATAAATCTTAGCCGCGTTC
This sequence comes from Deltaproteobacteria bacterium, assembly GCA_016183145.1. Classification (GTDB taxonomy): domain Bacteria; phylum Desulfobacterota; class Binatia; order UBA9968; family UBA9968; genus JACPFE01. The sequence continues at coordinate 5,716 of JACPFE010000396.1, forward strand.
GGATGAGGCGCCCGGTTAAACAGGCCGATGCCACTTGAGCCCGAAGCCCAATAAACGATGGTTTTCGGATCTTCCACCGCGGCGATATTTTTCCCCGCCCCCTGTTTCTGGAAGTGGATAAGAACATACTCGTTTAGTCCGAGGGCGATGGGATAACGCCCGCGCACGAGCCACTCGACGAGCTGGCGACGGTCGTGGGTCACGGTGAGCTTCTGGTCGCGCAGCAGCTTGGTGACCAGCTCATCGCCGTAAGCCAACGACATGACAAGTATGTCGGTGAGCCCCTTGCCTTCGACCCGCGGGTCCTGAATGATAATCTTACCCGTCCACTTGGGATCTAACAGATCGCGAGCCGACTTAATCTCGTTAGCCGAGACAAGATCGCGATTGACGTAGATGTTGTCTCCTGACAGCGTGCCGCCAAAAGCGTAAAAGAGTTTTTTTTCCAGGTCTGCCCAGCCCGCATCGAAACCGCCGATCCACTCCTTATCGTTCTTGACCTCAGGGAGAATAAGGGCCGGTTTGAGAGCATCCAAAGCGCCGACCGGCTTGAATGCCGCAAGCGCCGAGGTAGGACCGGAAATATAAAGATCCCATCCATAGACGTTGGCCTGGCGCTCTCTTAAAATGCGCGCGACTTTATCACCGCCCCTCCCTCCCAGCAGCTCCACCTTTATCTTTGGATACTGTTTGGTAAAGCCGGTTATCACTTCGCGAAAAGCGTCGCCGGGGGGACCCGCGATGCCGACCTCGCCCTCTCGCTCCGCTGCGGCTAGAGCGGTTTCCCATTCCTTCTGCCAGGCCGACTGCGCTTCCGCCTTCATGGCCGGACAAAGAACGGCGAGGAGCAAAAGAAAGTAAGCAAAGAGCCGCATCACCGAATCTCCGGCTTCACGTACTTCACCGTGCCGCCGCCTTTTTGCGAGTGGAGATAGCCTTCCACGTCGCTCAGCGGATTGGTGTAGTACCGTAGGCGGTGCTGGACAAGGTCGTCGGCTTTGAGCGCCATGTCAAAGGGCAGGTCTTTTTGCATGTAGCCGGCAATCTTGGCGTTCTCCAGGGTGGCGCCGTTGCGACTGGCGAGTTCTTTGGCGAGGGTCTCGACGTAACCGTCGAGTTCTTGCTCCGGTACGACCTGGGAGACCAGGCCGACGCGCTCCGCTTCGACGCCGGTGAGATTTCTTCCGGTCAGAGATATGAAAAAGGCTTTCTTGAACGGGATGCCGGCGTGAAAAAGCGTCGGCGTGGCGGTGGCCCCGTAGCTGCCGCGGATCACTTCCGGCATGCCGAACTTCGCGGTATCGGCGGCGACGACCAGGTCATGCCCGTTGATCAGAGCCAGTCCGCCGCCCAGGCACCAGCCTCTCACCGATGCGACCGTCACTTGAGGAAGCTTGCGCATGATGTCGACGATCTCGGCGACGCCGCCGAAGCCGCGCGTCCGCCGGCGATTATCCTGACCCCTCATGTCATAAAGATCGCGCCCGGAGGAATAGGAATCCCCGGCGCCGGCCGTCACGATGCAGCGGATTTTGTCGTTGTCCGCCAGGGCGCGGAGAACGTCCGCCAGCTCGGCGAGCAAAGCGGTGCTGAGGGCGTTTTTCTTTTCCGGCCGGTTGAGCGCGAGCCAAGCGATGCCTTCGTTTTCGTCGATGTCAGAATTGATGAGTTTGTTGTCGGCCATGGGGTTCTCCATAAGATAAGAAACCGTTCAAAACGTTCAAGTCGTTCAAATAGTTCAAGCCGTTTAAGAAGCCGACAAGAAATTTGCGACTTGAGCTAATCTTGCAGCCCGTGACGCTGCGCCAATTTGAGAAAGATCGAGCCTACGACCACGGTGCCCAGCGCGATGACGAGGCTGAAGGCGGCCAGCTCGCCGACATGGCCGTTATCCCATAGTTCCCAGATTTTCACCGCCACCACCTGCGAACCCGGTGAATACAGAAGTAAGGCGATGGAAAGTTCCCTGAAC
>JACPFE010000455.1 GCA_016183145.1 Deltaproteobacteria bacterium
GCGCGTCTTCACTAAACGGAATTTTAACGTATTGAACAGCGCTGATTTTGTCTTCCTTACTATGCCCGGCCTCAAACCGCGCATGGATGGAATGGCTGCCGACCTTGAAATAAACGGCCTCGTCAATACCCAAAAACTTAAGTAACTCTTCTCGTAAATGGGTCTGGTCTTCTATTTCCAGAAAAAGGGTCGCGCTCAGTTCTCCCGGTTCCGGAATAAGCTCGTTGTAAACCTCAATTTCCTCACGGATTTTGTCCAGGTCCACAATCCGCTCCGCGCGCACCATTTCCTGAATTTGGAAAATGACCGTGTCCCGGTTCTCGAAAACCAGCGTTACCTTATCTCCTACGGCAACTCGCCTTGCCTGCTTAAGCTCGATGATGCGCCGGCGGAACTTTTCGCGCAGGTTTTCGTAAGCCGCCAGACCCCTGATATCCTCGAGCGCGACCTTTTTCACGAGTCCTTGCCTTCGCCCAATCCATACGCCAACGCCAGGACTTGAACTGGATGAAGCGGTTTCATTCGCGTGCCCTGCTGAATCTGCAGCGCGGCCAATGAACAATCGGAAACCGTCAAATCCGGCGCGCCCTCGCGAATAGCCTGGAGGAGAGGCTCAGCGACTTTTAGCGAAAGATCGAAATATTGCTGTTTCAGCCCCCAGGTTCCATCGATGGCGGCGCATTTTTCAATGACCTCGACACTCGTCCCTGGAATCAGCTGCATGAGGTCGCGAGACTTAAACCCGATATTCTGCGCTCTCAAATGGCACGGTATCTGATAAGCGATCTTGCCCGCGCCGCGGCTAAAGCGGGTATCGAGTTCGCCCTCGCTGTGGAGCGACATAAGATATTCGCAAATATCGAACGTCTTCGCAGCCACGGCTTTGGCCTTCTCCGAGTTTAAAAGCCACGGGTATTCGCGCTTCAGCATGTAGCTACACGTGGGGCCCGGCACCACGATGTCGTAGCCTTTTGCCACCCACGGCTGGAGCGACGCGATGTTCGCGTCGGCGTTTTTCTTCGTCGCTTCGATACTTCCGCCGTCCAAAAACGGCATGCCGCAACAACGTTGCTCAGGGCAACCGACCTCCACGCCATTTCGTTCCAATACTCGCACGCAAGCCTTGCCAACCTCGGGCTCGTTAAAATTCACGCCGCAGGTATAGAACAAAACGACTTTCTTACCGGCTCCCGCGACCTTATTTGCGGCACGCTTATCGAACCACTGGCGAAATGTTTCAGCAGCATAGTTTGGCAAGATCCGATCTCGATGGATGCCGACCGTCTTTTCCATGAGCCAGCGGCTCAATAAGTTGCGGTTCAGCCAATTCATCAGCGGCGCAAATAGACTTCCGAGCCTGCCGATGACATCCACTTGCCCCAAAAAGCGATCCTGGAGTGATTGTCCGTCACGCTTTGTTTGAACCGCTCTCGAGCGCAGCATGAGACGCGGAAAGTCGATTTCCCAGCGGTGGGGCGGAGTGTAGGGACAATGATTGAAGCAGAGCTTGCACTGATAGCACAGATCCGTGACGCTCTTCAGATCGGGCAGATTCAGCTTTTCCGCATCGCCGTCAATCTCTTCTCGGTCCAACCGCTCAAACAGGTCATTGAAGGATGGACAGAGATTGTAGCAACGGCGGCAACCATTGCAGATGTCGAAAACCCGTTTGAGTTCACCTTCGAGATCCGACCCGTTCCAGAATTTCTTGCTTTCCGTATCAAGGCTCATGATGAATCCGCAGGTTGGGGATGGAATACTCCACCCCCAACCTGCGGCGGTTAATCAGCTCGCAGCATCAGCGGGCTCTTTACCCGCAATCTTCTCCAACCCTTTGGAGAATCTACCGGCATGTGATTTTTCCGCTTTGGCTAGAGTTTCGAACCACTCCGCCAATTCCGGATATCCCTCGGTGCGCGCTGTCTTGGCGAATCCGGGGTACATCTCGGTGTACTCGTAGGTTTCCCCTTCGATCGCGGACTTGAGATTCTTCTCCGTGCTGCCGATGGGAACGTCGGTGACCGGGTCGCCGACTTCTTTGAGAAAATCGAGATGCCCGAACGCATGTCCGGTCTCGGCCTCAGAGGTGTCTCGGAATAGACCTCCGACATCCGGATAACCCTCGATATCTGCCACCCTTGCAAAATAAAGGTAGCGGCGATTAGCCTGCGATTCCCCCGCAAAGGCGTTCTTTAGATTTGCATGGCTCTTTGAGCCTTGTAAACTTTTTGCCATAAATCGGCTTCTTACACAATGAGCGAGAAAATATCGCAATCTGAGATGTCGCAGTCGATCAGGCCAGGTCATACACGCTTCGCAGCCGATCCCAAGTGTTAAATCGCGCCAGCTCACCCAAAACCGTAGTGGTCGGCGGCAGGATGGGGAAATCATGCTGGTGAATTTGCGCCAGCGCGGCCGCGGGCTTGATCCAAACGCTGTGGGTGATCTCTTCGGAACTTGCCAGCGAAGTCTGATGCGCAGGCAGCGCCGCGATGTAGAAGCGCGTGTCGAAACGCATCGAGAAAATTTCCGGCGTCACCCAATGATCCAGGTATACGGCCCGGGACAAATCGCAAAAAAAATTCTCCGATTCGAGAAACGCCGCGAAACCCGACTTCTTTTGTACGATGGCTCGGCGTTTCCGCTCGATTCGTTTCTGGACCGCGTCGTCTCGAATATCGATCGCGACGCCGGACTCGGCAACGCAAAGAAGGATACCCACTTCTTCGAACAGCTCCCGGACCACCGCAACCCAATGACCCAACGCCACATCGGGTTCGTGGGCGCCGCCGAGAATTCGACGCGCCTCCGCGCCGTCAAGCCCGCGGCATCGGGTCAACATCTTCGGCGAGTAATCGCTATGGTGAACGGTACCGCCGGGAAAAACGTAGTAGCCGCCAAGAAAACGCATTTCCGCCGGCCGGCGGGTCAGAAGCACTTCGAAGCCGCCGGCCTCGTCGGGACGAAGGAGAACGACGGTGGAAGCCGGACGAGGATGAACCATAAGCGACAATAGCTAAATTCGAAATTCGGATTTTATTCGATGTTTAACTTCGCGCCTTTGCGCCTTTGCGAGAGATAGGATCTTTCGGATTTTCTCCCGCCAAGGCGCAAAAGAAGAGCATTGTCATTTCGGGATGACAGGCCTTGGGCCTGTCACTTGGCGTCTTTGCGCTCCTTCGATTGAACTCAGGACATGCTTTGCGGGAAATAGTTCTTATCTGAAATCTTCGTTCCTCTCACGCCTCACCCTTCACCCCTTACTTTTAACTCTTCAGGCCCAGGACATTGAACGCGGCGACGGGGCGGTGCAATCCCTTGAGCGTGAGTTCCCCGACGGCCTCCGCTTCGACGATGTCCTCGACGGTACCGAGCAAGCGCTGCGCAATGAGAATCTGCCCCGGCTTCGCTTCGCCGCAGAGACGCGCCGCGAGGTTCGTGACGGTACCGATGGCGCCGTAATCCCAGCGTCCCTCAAAGCCGATGGCGCCGATGGTCGCATAGCCTTGCGCGATGCCCACGCCGAAGTCGAGATCGTAGCCGAGCTTGCGCCATTTAACCGTGAGTTCCTGCACGCGCTCGCGCATCACCAACGCCATCCGGATCGCCCGCTCCGCCGGGTTCGGCACCGGCGCCGGGTCATTGAAGAAAATCATCATGCCGTCGCCAGCGAAACGCTCAAGAGTGCCTTCGTGCTCCAAGATCAGTTTGCCCATCTCGCTGTGGTATTCGCGCAGCACCCCCATGACTTCCTCCGGCTCCGCGGTCTCGGCGAAGGCAGTGAAGCCGCGCAGGTCCAAGAAGACGACGGTGACCTCGCGCCGATGGGTCTTGAGCGGATCGTCGGCGCCGCCGGCGACGATCAACTCGGCCAATTGAGGAGAAAAAAATCGTTTCAACCGTCCCAGTCGTTCCAATTGTGTCACTTGGTCCTGAACCCGATGCTCCAAAGTCTTATTCCACTCTGAAAGCTCGGCGGCTTGATCCTGCACCTGGTCGTAAAGTTCCTTGATGCGCAGCAGCGAGCGAACCCGCGCGAGCAGCTCGGACTGATTGATCGGCTTGGTGAGAAAGTCGTCCGCGCCCGCCTCGATGCCCTTGACGCGCTCCTCGCCCGGATCGAGCGCCGTGACCATGATAACGGGAAGCATCGCCGTCGCCGGTTGGGCGCGGATCGCGCGGCAGACTTCGTAACCGCTCATCTCCGGCATGACGACATCCAATAGCACCAAGTCCAGTTGCTCAGCCTCCACCGAAGCCAAAGCCTCCCGTCCCGACGCCGCAGTGGCGACGCTGTAGCCTTTGACCGTCAGCAGATCGGCGAGCAGCTTGACGTTCCTCGGGGTGTCGTCGACGACCAGAATTTTAGCGGGCGAATTCATTCGGATTTCGGCTTTGTCTCCCGCAAAGGCGCGAAGGCGCAAAGTTTAGGAAAACAACAAGAAATAATTCCGAGAGTCATTTCTTTCGAACTTAGCGTCTTGGCGTCTTTGCGTGATTACAATCTTCTCGGATTCCGGATTTTTCTCCTGCCGAGACGCTAAGGCGCAGAGTTTAGGAAATCCACCAAAATGAATTTATTAAAATTCTCTCCGAACTTGGCGCCTTTGCGCCTTTGCGGGAGATATGTCTTTTCCGTTACGCTCCGACATAGCGGCTGCGGATGTCGTTTAGGATTTGCGACGCCTCATCGACCATTCGGTTGACGATTTCTTTCGCCGGCCGCGCGCTCTTTTCCTCGCTCAAC
>JACPFE010000015.1 GCA_016183145.1 Deltaproteobacteria bacterium
TCCGTCTGGGAACTCTTGATACCGACCCCGGCGTTAAGCCCTCTAAACACATCTATGTCGGCTCCAAGGCACCCTGGGTGGAAATCAAGGACGGCCTGCCGCAGTCGGAGTAGTGTGGTGTCTCAGAAATTCGTTATCGATTGTAGATGTCATTCCGGCCAGGCTGGCGATTCCGCCAGAGGCGGATCAGCCTCAGGCTGAACCTAGCGTGAGCCGGAATCCAGGTTTTCGTAAGGGCAGGTTTCAAACCCGCCCCTACTGGATGCCCGCTTTCGCGAGCATGACTACAAAGAGGCGCCTGACTTGTTTAACAAACTTTTGAAACAGAACACTAGCGCCGCCGTGAAACTTTCTCGCTCTTTCTACGAACAATCGACCCTCGATGTCGCCCGGCGGTTGCTCGGCAAATATCTTGTGCGAAAGCATGCGGACGGGACGACGGTCGGCCGGATCGTCGAGACGGAGGCCTACGTCGGCCCCGACGACCGGGCTTGCCACGCGTCGCGCGGGCGCACTCCACGCACGGAGGTGATGTTCGGGCGGGCGGGGCATGCCTACGTCTACTTAGTCTATGGTTTCCACTACATGCTCAATATCGTGACGGAGGCAATCGATTTCCCAGCGGCCGTGCTAGTCCGCGCGGTCGAGCCGGTTCAGGGGGTCGAACTGATGCGGGCGCGGCGGGAAACGGAGCAGCTGCACAGTCTCGCCAGCGGGCCGGGGAAGCTCTGCCAGGCTTTTGCGATCGATCGGAAGCTCAACGGCGATGATCTCTGCGGCAAAGTTCTCTATCTGGAAGACCGCGGCGAAGCCGTGTCGAAGGTTGTAACGACACCGCGGATCGGCGTAGATTATGCGGGGCCGTGGAAAGGCAAACCGTGGCGGTTTCTCATCAAGGATAGCGCATTCGTTTCCCGACCGTGAGCGCCTATGAGATGAAAGGGGCAATGACGATGACGAAAAAGTTGGCGGCTCTGATTTTCGTTCTTTCGTTCATCAGGAGCGCGGCTTTCGGCGCCGAGAGCGACAAGCTGATCGACGGCGCGAGGAAAGAGGGCAAGATGGTTTTCTACACCTCGGTGGAAACCGAGTTTGCCCGTTCGTTGACTGTCGCGTTCGAAGCCAAGTACCCTTTCATCAAGACGGACATTTTTCGTTCGACCCACGAAAAGATTTTCAGCCGGATGAATGTCGAGCGGCAGACCGGCACTTACACCGCGGACACGATGAGCGTCGGAGAATTCGAAACCTATCACATGCAGAAAAAGGGCTTCATCGCGCCCTACAAGTCGCCGTTCGCCGCCGCCTATCCGGATGGATTCAAAGACCCCAACGGCTACTGGACCGATCTGTACGACAACGTGATCGTGACGGCTTTCAACACGAACCGGGTGAAACGCGAGGAGCTGCCGAAGCGATACGAGGACCTGCTGCATCCCCGTTGGAGAGCGCGTATGGTGCTCGACCAGAACGAAGATCGCTGGTTCGCCAACATGCTTTACTTGATGGGAGAGAAAAAAGGGATGGAGTTCATGCAGGCGTTGGCGAAGCAGAACGTTTCCATCCGCGGCGGTCGTTCACTGGCAACCCAACTGCTCGGCGCGGGAGAGTATGACTTGCAAATCGTCGCCTACTGGTACCGGCCGCACCTGATGAAGAAACAAGGCGCGCCCGTCGACTGGATCGGTATCGAGCCGGCGATCGTGGCGCTCCATCCGATCAGTATCGTCGAGAAGTCGCCCCATCCGAACGCGGCGCGGCTTTTCATCGACTTTGCCATCTCCGACGAAGGACAAAAGATTTTCACCCAGCGCGGACGGGAATCCGCCAAGCCAGGGCTCAAGCCGGAGGGGTATCCGGCGCACCTCAAGCTTTTTCCGAGCCGGGTGCAACTGGCCGAGAAGCTCGAAGAATACACGCAGCGATACCGCGCGCTGTTTGTCCGCTGAGAGCGAATAAAAGCCGGCCGTCGGATGTAACTAAGTTATTTTGACCGGTGGACCAGACTTGGAGTGGCGCTCCGTGAGTTCCAGGGTGTAACCGTCGCGATCAGTGATGAAGGCGACGAGATCCTTACTGCCGGGCCGGTTCGGTGCCGGTTCCTGTGTGAATGTCACTCCTTCGGCTTTCAGCTTTTCGCAGAACTTATAAAGATCGGAAACGAAAATAGCGACATGGCCGGACCACGGCGCCATCTTCTGATTCTCGCCCGGAGCGCCAAGCTGGATCAGCTCGAGGGCATGACTCTCATCGTCGCTGCCATAGCCCACATAGGCAACGCGCTCACTTCGTTCCGGCGCGCTACGTAAACGTTGTATATCCATACCGAAAAGCCGGGTGTAAAAATCGATGCTTCGATCGAGGTCGCTGACCGGCATCATCGTATGCCGGATGCGGAAAGTGATGCCGTTAAAAGTTTTCTCGCCTGTCATGATTTCCCCCGTCGATTAAGCGCCCCACGAATTCAAGCGCTTCGTCGTGCGCGCACGCGCATTTAGATTTGCGCTGAGACTAGCGCACGAAATGGCCGAGGGTCAAGAGCCGCGATCCATGAAGGCTCTGGCAGAAGATCGCAAGCGGCGCGGCACACCAAGCGCTCACGCGCGCTGCGACCCTTCGACTCGAGAGCCCTGGCCTTGTTCGGCGGCTCCCGCTCAGGATTTCGCCAGACGGGCTTCCCCGTGGGGCTCCACGTTGTCAATCGCGAATCGCGCTCA
>JACPFE010000403.1 GCA_016183145.1 Deltaproteobacteria bacterium
ACCCGAAGTCCGCAGGCTGCGGCCCGACCCCGAAGTCGAAGTCACGGCGATGCAGATCGTGATGGAACACGAAAACAGCCGGGGCTGCCAAGTCTACGACGTTCACGAAAAGAATCTCGGTTACGACATCACAAGCCTCGATCTCAACTCAGGCGAGCTTCGCCTCATCGAAGTTAAAGGCATCGGCGCCGCAACCGGCACGGTACTACTCACTCCCAACGAGCGACGCGTAGCCGAAGACCGCCGTGACTGTTACTGGCTTTACGTCGTTATGAGCTGCAAGTCCCAACCCAATCTTCAAGAGCCGATCAAAAACCCCGCTCGCTTTCCATGGCATGAAGTGAAAAAGGTGGACCACTATTACCTTTCGGTTGATGCGCTGACGCAGCCAATGCATGTGAGCGAGAGATCAGAGCCGTATGAGACGAGAAAGTAAGAAGGGAATCCCTTCCGACGGTGGCAAAGCAGGACTCGCAAGGGATATAATGCGCACCGGGCCGAGAAGAGAGGAAACTATGGATATCGCGCAAATTCTGGAGACGAAAAAAGAGGACATCCTGCAGATCGCCGCCAAGCACGGTGCCCGCAACGTGCGCGTTTTTGGCTCGGTAGCGCGCGGTGAAGCCCGCCCGGACAGCGATGTGGACTTGCTTGTGGAGGTTGGACCCAACCGCACACCTTTTTTCCCTGGCGGCCTGGTAGCGGATCTGGAAGAGTTGCTCGGTAAAAAGGTCCAAGTCGTCACGCCAGAGGGCTTGCACTGGTACATCCGAGACCGGGTGTTGGAGGAGGCTGTACCTCTGTGAAGGACGACCGGCTTTACCTGATTCATATCCGCGAGTGTATCGACCGAATCGAACAATACACGCTCAGCGGAAAAGACGCATTCTTTGCCGATATTAAGACCCAGGATGCGGTGCTCCGCGTACTCCAGACTTTAGCAGAGTCTACTCAGCGGATCGCGGACGCTCTGAAAGCTAGGCATCCCGAAGTGGACTGGCGAAGTATCTCGGCCTTTCGAAACGTCGTCGTCCACGGCTATCTTTCCATCGACATCAAACGAGTCTGGGATATCGTTGAGGGAGACCTTCCAGATCTGAAAACCAAGATTGAGGCCATTTACTCCCAACGAACGCCGCGTCGCAGAAGACCGCCGCGACTGCTACTGGCTTTACGTTGTTACGGGCTGTAAATCAGAACCCTGTCTCCAGGAAACCATCAAAAACCCCGCACGCTTCCCGTGGCACGAAGTTGAAAAAGTGGATCACTATTACCTATCGGTGGACGCTTTGACGCAGCCGATGCGGGTCGGCGAGCCGGGCGAGCCTTACGGGAGCCCACCGAAATGATGACTTTCCGCGGACAGCGCCTTGCGGGAACTCAACTTCCTTTGGGCACAGTATGGCTTTTGGAAAAGCTAGCCGAGTCGAAAGGAAAGCAAGCTCTCTACGAGAAGCAATCGCCGCAGATTTTAAAGGCTCTTCGCGAGATGGCGCTCGTCGAGAGCACCGAATCGTCGAATAGAATCGAAGGGGTGACGGTGGAGCGCGAGAGATTGCGGCCACTCGTACTTGGCAATGCGCGTCCCCGCGACCGCTCTGAAGAAGAGATCGTCGGCTATCGGCGAGCGCTATCGTGGATTCATACCAATCATGAGAAAATTCCACTCGAACCGGAAACCCTAAAACATCTCCATGCCTTGGCCCAAGGCGGGACGGTTGGAGATGCCGGCGAGTGGAAGCAGACGCAAAACGAGATCATCGAGATCTTTCCTGACGGTCACCGGGAAGTCCGCTTTAGGCCGCTTGAACCGGTACTCGTGCCGTCCGCCATCGAAGAACTGTGTCTCGCCTACCGGCACGGCGTGGACCAATTAAAGATTACGCCCTTTCTGGCGGTTGCCTGTCTTGTCCTCGACTTTCTTTGCATTCACCCCTTTCGGGATGGTAATGGCCGGGTGTCGCGACTGCTCACTTTGTTGGTCCTTTACCACCATGGACACCAGGTAGGCCGGTACATCAGCCTTGAACGAATCATCGAGCAGTCGAAAGAGAGCTACTACGAGGTACTGCAACGAAGCTCTTCGGGCTGGCACGACGGTAGCCACGACGGAACGATTCGCACGGCGTACCGTGAGTTCCAAGATCGGGCGATGCGGCAATCACCCGCGCGCGGTTCCAAAGCCGAGTTGGTTAATCATGCTCTGGAAAGCGTGCCCAGCCCATTCCGTATCTCCGACGTTGAACGATTATGTCCCAACGTTGGCCGCGATATGATCAGAGTGGTTATGAATCGTTGGCGCAATGACGGAAAGCTAAAGGTGATAGGTCGCGGCCGCGACGCCAAGTGGGAACGCGAAGCGGGGAAATAGGTAATACCACATTAATGTGGTAATAAATGTGGTACTAACTTCTAACGTGCTGATTCTGCTAGGGGATTCGTGATCGGTGGAAAAGGCAATGAGAGCTGTCGTGGCTGATAAGATAATCACATCACGAAACGGCGAAGTGATAAGAATTATTGGTGAGACGTTAAATGGGTAATCCCACGTTAATGTGGTAGTGAATGTCGTGACAGGTTGTAACGCCACAATATTGTGGGACTTCTTCAAGAAGATTACGTAAGGCTGAGTTGACGTTTACGGGGCGAACTTGAGGTCGCAAATTGCGACCTCAAGTTGCGGCGGGGTGACGATACCGCCCTCATGCCTTCACTGAGCAGGGCGTGGCCATGCTTTCAAGCGTCCTGCATAGCAAGCGCGCCGTCCAGGTCAATATCGAAATCATGCGGGCCTTCGTCCGCCCGGTTTCGAATCCGATAAACGACTTGAACGGCGCGCAGCGGTTGAACGATTTGAACGA
>JACPFE010000450.1 GCA_016183145.1 Deltaproteobacteria bacterium
CCTATGCTTCGGACTACCCGCATGAAGTCGATCTGGTGGCCGCCAAGCAAATGATTCATGAAACCATCGAGCGGCCCGACTTATCCCGTGAGGAGAAAGCGAAGGTGTTGGGACTCAACGCCAAGAGGTTCTTCAGAGGCTAGGCAAAGCGGATCAACTCGTTCAAGCCGTTCAAAACCTTCAAGCGGTTCAAGCCGTAGGGGAAGAAATCCGGGGAAGGGAAGACCTCCCCGGTTTTTTTTTGCGCCCTTTGCGTTCTTTGCGGTTAATTCGTCTTTACTACTGCGGCGAGGTTGGAAAGATCAGTGATTTGATCACCACGGGTACCGAACCAGAAGACGGGATCAGCGCCCCGATGTCGATGTAGTCGAAATCGTTGAGGGCGATGCCGTCGATGGAAATGATCGGATTTTGAATCTGCAGCTCTTCTTGGAAGTGGAGCCCGACGATGCCGCCGATGTCGCCGTCGTTGACCAGCACCAGCGGGTGGCCCTTCGCCAAAATATCTTTTAGTCCCTCGGCGATGCCGCCGCAGAATGCCTGCAAACGGAAAAACGTCGCGGAGCCTTCCCAGTGAAAGGCCAGGGCCACCGGCTGGCGGGCGCTAAGCAAGTCCAATCGCCGAAGGGCGTTGAGCGTAGCATCGCGCACGGCGTCTTTGGCGAGATCATCGGCCGCCAACGGGAGTTCCGGCGCCACGACGGCTACGTTGCGCACCGGAACCGCGTCCTCGGGTGAAATGAAGACCGTGTTGCCGCTCACTTGCACGGTGTACTGTGAGGCGCCGATGACGGTGGCGCGGATACGCGCGTTGGGTTCCATAACCAGCAGCCCCAACTCCGCCATGCGCCGGTGAATCTCAGCGGCGAAGAAGGGTCCGAGGTCACCGAAACTTATTTTGGTCCGATTGTAGATGAACTCCGAAACGCCGCCGGAAAACATCACGCAGTCGATCTCGCCGCGGTAAGTAAGCGGCGGTAGCCGCAGCAGTCCTTTTATCTCTTCGGTGACGGCTTGCGGTTTGAGCATGGCGAGCAGTTTGTCCGTCATGCCCGCGACCATTTTTTTCAGGTTGTCCTGCGAAACCTTTTGCCCTAGCTCGACTGAAAACCCTGCCCAGCCGGCGTGCTTGCGTCCGGCTTCTTCGATGCGGACGAGGGCGCCCTCTTTGTCAAAAGCGAGCAGACGTGCGCCGATATCGATGGCGGAGACTTCTTGGACTTTGCCGTTGTTGCAAACGGCAAACTTGCTCGTGCCGCCGCCGACGTCGATGTTCAACACCACGCCGCCGGTCTTCGCGGAGTGCGCCACGGCCCCGGAACCATGCGCCGCCATGGTGGCTTCAAGACCGTCGCCGGCGCTCACGGCGACGAACTTGCCGGCTTCCTGGGCGAAGAGCTCGCCGATGGCGCGGGCATTGCGCCGGCGCACCGCCACGCCGGTTAGAATCAGCGCGCCGGTGTCGACTTCCTCGCGCCGAATCTTGGCGTTCTTGTACTGCTGGTTGATGAACGCTTCCAACGCTTCGACATCGATTCGGGTGTCGTCCACGTACGGCGTCAAAAGAATTTCGGATTCGTTCAGCACCTCACGGTGCGTCACCCGGTAGCGCGATCCTTCGAGCTGGAGCACCAGACGGGAGAAGACGAGATGGGAGGTCGATGAGCCGATGTCTACGCCGACGCTTGTGAGTTGAAGCTCTTCCTCCTCCTGCATGTGGCGGTTGGCGTTGGAAAACGACGCCTTGGGCATGGTGCTGTCCATGGAACTCCTTGGTTTAGTTCAAATTAGTCCGCGGTCTTGAGGCTTGTAGGGGCGACCGGCCGGTCGCCCCTACACAGTAGATCCTGAACGCAAAACGTAAAGCTAACGATCAGTAGGATTTCTCGTAGAGAACCGGTTCCATGCGCGACTTGGCGCCGACGCTGGCGAGCGTCTCCTCGAATTCCTTGCGCAGGTATGGGTCTTCTTCATTGTACGGGATCGCCGTGCCGCCGTCCTTCATGTCGATGGCGCCGTAGTCGATGGCCTTCTCGCCGGGACGGCCGCGTTCGCGCCCCGGTGCGTTGGGGCCGAACCACGCGGTCAAGCGCAGGGGTTCCTTGCTGGCGCCGAAGTGCGCGTGAAACCAGTTGCCGCTCATCGGCGCGGCGCTGACCATGCCCACGGGCTCGTAGTCTTGGCGCCGGATCAGTTCAGTCGTGCCGGCTGCCCAAGGTTTCGTGCCGAGCGTTGCTGGCCAAGTGTAGGTATAGCCTTTGCCGCTGAGACAAATGAGCACCGCCGCCGAGCCGTGCGCGTGGGCTTTGGAATAGCGGCCGGTTTCATGCTGGCCGATCCAAAAATAAAATTGCTGCCCCGCCATATGCGGTTCGATGCGCCGGTAGCCGGGCGAGCGGCGGTTATCGAGCGGCAGCTCGCAACCGATGACGTCGGGAATGATGTTCGTCTTGCGCATCGCCAGACCGCGCACCGGGTCGGGCGTGACATCTTCCTTGTATTTGAAGTAATCGCCGGCTTCCGGGTCGAAACGGTCTTTGAACTGATAGGGACAGTTGAAGATGAAATCCTCGCTGTGGAAGTTGTTCATGATGTTTGGCGCCGTGGTGCCGGCCAGGAGCAAGGCCGGACTCGAAGTAGCGTTGACGATGCGATGCGTGGCATTGAGCGGTATCGCGAAAATCGAACCTCTCTGCCATTCGAAGGTGTGCTTCTTGGAATTGCCGTCGAGCCAGACTTCCGTCGTGCCGCGGCCTTCGACGACCAGATACTGTTCTTCGTAGAGATGCTTTTCGGGATTCAGTGCTCCCGCGCCGGGAACCTCGACGACGTAACAGCCCCAGAGGCCTTCGGTGCCGAGCAGTTGAATGAACGTGCCGCTGCCGCCAGTGCGCTTCCACGGCTTTCGCGGCAAGTCCTGGACGCGGCGCACGCCGATGTCGCGATAGATGGGAATACCTTGAGCCTCCATGAAATTATCGTAGGGAGTGTTGGGCCTGAGAAACTTGCCAAACCCCGCCCTGGTTTTATTGTCTGTTGGTTCGTGAAATGTTTGCTCGGCTGGATGATCCATAATGCCTCCTTCATCAATTCTCTAATCTATTGGAATCAGCGACTTGGCAAACGACGAGGTCGCGCAAGTTCGGCGGATTTTGAGAGTTAACTTATAGTCTGCCGAATTGGGAGTCAAACGGGCGCTTGGTCGCGGTTCATTTGGAATGGGAGTTTTTTTTGCATCAAAAAAGATTCCTCGCTCCGCTCGGAATGACG
>JACPFE010000451.1 GCA_016183145.1 Deltaproteobacteria bacterium
CTCATCCCTCCTGACAATGGCGAGGCCATGAAGGAATTTTCCGCGGTTGGTAACCGTGATTTTGACCTCTCCTTGAGGCACCTGAATTCTGGACGGCTTAAAAGAAAACTCGGTGGCCATAATGCGAAATTCCTTCGGTTGCTGGGCGAAGGCGTCGACGGGAACCGCCATCACACACAAGAACATCAACAAGGCTCTACTTCTTTTTCTGAGCCACATAGCCCTTCTCTTTGTTGGGATTCACGAACGTTTCGCGGATGTAGCGGATCACGCTCCAGATTTCTTTATCGCTGAGCACCTGGCCAAAGGGCTGCATCGTATCGAACTTATCTTCCATGATCCCTCCAATTTTTCCCGTCTTAATCAGAGAAAAGAGAAAATCATCGTTAAACCTCGCCATGAGTTGAGGATCGGTGAGATTCATGGGCGACGGCTGCCCTTCACTCACGAAATATTTCGGCGCCGGCTGCTTGGTGTGCGCTCTCTCACCGTCTCCACGCCCGCTCTTGCCGTGACATACGGCGCAGGCGTCATTAAAAATTTCCCTCATCTCGGCTGATTGGGGACCGCCCTGACTGAATGCGCGCTCGAATTTAATCAGATCGCGAATTTGCTGATCCTCGAGCACTGCCCCAAACGCAGGCATCGCCAGAGCCGGAAGCTTCTTATCGGGAATCTGTCCGTTGAGCACCGCAAGCTTCCCGTACTTGACGACATTGAACATATACTCGTCCGTAAGCCGCGACATGTAAACGGAATTGATGAATACCTGGGGGCTTGGCTTGGTGTTGAACCAGCTCGGTCCCTTGCCGTCCCCCTTCTCGCCGTGACACGCGAAGCAAATTTCGTTGTAAACATTTTTTCCGGTTGCAAGATCGCCCTTTTTAGCCACCATTTGCGCTTGCGCGGAAGTTTCCACCAATAGCGAGACGATAACGGCCCCGCACAATATCATCATCAATTTCGTCAGCATTCTTTCAGTTCCTCAAAAATGACCGTTAGATAAAGCAGGGGAGGGCAAGCGAACCCGCCCTCCCCTGGAAGTGGCAGAATCCCCTCCGATGTCCGCCTACTTCTTTTTGGCTGCGCAGGGATTTTTCGCTGCGCAAGGATTCTTGGCGGCACAGGGATTCTTTGCAGCGCAAGGATTTCCTCCGCCGCACGGATTTCCCCCAGCCATTTTCTTCTCTGCCACCAACCGCTTTTGCTCCCAAGCCTTCATTGACTTGTAGACCTCCGGCGTCAAGGACGCGACGTAGGAGTACAGGTCAATATATTCCTGCGAGTTCGGATCCATTGGCTCACGGCCAAGGAAGATGGTGTTTCAGAGATCGTTCATCGTCCCGATCGTGGCCATGAACCCCGATGCCGCTCTGCGCGGGTAATGGAGCGCCGCCCCCCTCAAGGTCGGAATCTCGATGTTCATTCTGTTGCCCGTCGCATCGACGGCGGTCCCACCGATGGTCCCGCCGCGCGGATGACAACCGGCGCAACCCTGCGCGTTGAACAATTTCTGTCCTCGAGCAATGGATGCATCTATCCGGTCATCGGACTTCAGGGTCTGAAAGTACGGACCCATGGCCAGTTCTTTCTTCTTCTGCTGGGCGTGGGATAGCTCGGTCAGCACGACTGCCATCAAGAACGAACAGACCGACAGTGCCAAAATGACTTTTTTCATGTTCATCTTTTTCACCTCCTTCCCGTCTAAGGATTACTTCTCTCTCTCACTCACCGCTTGGCGGAGTGAGAGACGGTGCTGAAATAATTGACCTCGCCAGAGTTTTCTCGCCATGTTTTTCCAGCGTCTTGACTGAAGTACAAACGTCCGCCGCTGCCGGCATAAAGCTGGCTAGGCTGTTTCGGATTGTAGGCGATGGCGGAGACCGTGAAGGGTAGATCGGGCCCGATAGACTGCCACGGGATCTTGCCGTTCTTGCTCTCGAAGATGCCATCCACCGTGCCGACATATAAAGTAGGTTCGGCCGAGGGAACGTAAAGCAAGGACATGACGGTTGAATTGAGCAGGCCGCGGTTGAACGATTGCCAGTTCTGACCACCGTTCGTCGTCTTAAAGACACCGCTCGTAGCGGTCCCGGCATAGATGACGCTCGGGGATGAAGGCTCGATGGCCAAGGCCCTGATCCGCCTGTCCGACAACCCGGCGCCGATCTCTTGCCATTGATTTTTGGACTTGATCAGGCGGTAAAGACCGCCGAACGCGCCGGCAATGATTTCCCCTTGAGAATCAGCGACAACTACGCGAACATCGTCATACGGCAGCCCTGCCTTGAGACGCGTCCACTGATTGTTTTTACCGGCAAACACACCCTGATCGGTGGCAACGTAGAGGCTGCCCTCACCCTGAGGATCGAAGACTAGCGAGCGGATATTGCGCTTCGCCAAGGCGCCCGCGACCGGTCGCCAAGCCGCTCCGTCATTGTCACTCAGAAACAGCCCGTCATCGGTGCCAAGGTAAAGTTTTCCCCGATTGCGGGGATCCTGCGCTAGCGAAAAAACCTGCCGGTTCGGCAGCCCCTGGTTTAGGGCGAGCCAAGTCGCGCCGCTGTTTTTGCTCCGAAAGACTCCCCCTCCGTGCGCGACGACAAATGCTGTACTTGGA
>JACPFE010000452.1 GCA_016183145.1 Deltaproteobacteria bacterium
AAATGAACGCCGCTATCTTACTTCCTCTCCCTCTGGGAGAGGATCGAGGTGAGGGTTCATGACTTCTTAAAGTGCCCTCACCCTGACCCTCTCCCGCAAGCGGGCGAGGGAACAGAACAGCGTGCGGTTTAGCGATATGAACGCAGCAACACAAACTGGAACGCCGACTGATACCCTCGACCCCATCACCCTCGAAGTGATCCGTCACGGCCTCTGTTCGTCGCCGATTCCGTCGGCGTGGCCGTGCAGGATGGGTTCATCGAGACCGGCGGGGGCGGAGGTTACGGCCCTCCCTCGAAACCGTCCCGCGAGCTGATCGAGCGCGACCTGCGGCGCGGCTATGTCACCCCGCAAGCAGCGGTACGCGATTACCGCGTGACCATGGATTCCGCAATCGAACGATGAGCGGGGCGGTCTCGGTCTCCTATCTCCGTCCGGGTTTCATCCCTCATCCTTCATCCGTTCCCTCCCCCGCCTTGACGCCCGTTCCCAACCAGTGCCATAATCCGCCCCGTTTGCTTTGCCGTCAGGTTGCTTGTGCCGTCAGTTGGACGATTTGGCTCCGACAGCCATAGCACCGCGCCGTGATCCGACCGGCTTAGCTGTTTAGCGCTCATTTTTCGCATTCGTGAAACAATGAAACTGCGCTCGCATATTTTGATCATTACCGGCGTCACGCTATTGCCGCTCTTAGCCTTCGTGTGGGTAACGCTCGTCTTACATTTCGAAACCGGGCGGGAAACCCAACTACAAAATCTTGTCGGCACCGCGCGGGCGCTGTCTTTGGCCTTAGACAAAGACTTCGACGCGCGCGTAGCGGCACTAAAAACCCTTGCCCAATCCGAGCGGCTTCATGCCGGAGATCTCAAGTCGTTTTATGACGCGTCGAAGCGCGCGCTCCCGGACCATGAGGGAGCGGATGCGATTGTCCTGGTTGACTCCAACGGCGATCAGGCCGCCAATACCCGCCGGCCCTTCGGCGAGAGCCGCTCCCAATACGGCGACCCGGTTTTCATAAGAAAGGTGATTGAAAGCCGCCGTCCCGCGGTCTCGAATCTTTTTGCCACCCGTGTCGTGCAACGGCCCGTCGTTTCCATCGGCGTGCCGGTGGTGGTTGACGGAATAACAAAATACGCGTTGACCATGAGTTTGTCGCCGGCGTTCATTCAGAGACTTCTGGAACAACAAGCGATTCCCACCCACTGGCTGTCGACGATCATCGACGCCAACAAGATCATCGTCGCCCGGACCCGAGACATGGAAAGGCTCTTGGGCAAAAACGCCAGCCCGAGTTTGACCGCGAAAAGCGCGGAAAATTCCGAAGGCTGGTGGATCGGACAACCTTTCGGCGGAGAGACCTCTTATGTTGCTCATCGGCGCTCGAGCTTCTCGGGTTGGACGGTCGCCATCGCCGTGCCTGTCTCGGCAGTGAATCGTCCTCTATGGCAGGCGCTCGGTTTCATCGTGGGCGGCATCGTGTTTTTTATTCTGGTGACGCTCGGCGCCGCTCTGTTATATTGGCGCCGCATCGCGTCCTCGATCACTGCTTTATCGGATGCTGCCAAAGCGATCGGCCAGGGCGCGACACCGCAGATCGAAGCATCACCGATCCTCGAGCTCGATGAGGTAAGAAAAGTGATAGAAACGGCGCTCGGCGAACGGAAGAAGACCGGGGACCAGTTACGGTACGAAGCTCTGCTGGTCCAGAAGATCACCGAAAGCGTAGCGGAATCGATTTTCATCACCGATTCGGACGGGCACGCTACGTTCGCTAACGCGGCCGCGCTAAGAACCTTCGGCTTCAGCGCCGAGGAATTGTTGGGACGTTCGCTGCATGAAACAATCCATGATCGGCACCCCGATGGGCGTCCCTTTCCGAAAGGGAAATGCGCTTTCGCCCAGACTCGTACCAGGGGCAGGATGATAAGGAATCATGAAGATATTTTCCTCAGGAAAAACGGCACGACCGTGATTGTCGAATGTAGCCAGGCCCCTCTGGAGGTCGACGGCCGACCCATCGGCACGCTTCTGATCGCGCGCGACATCACCGAGCACAAAAATAGCACGCAACCTAACTAAGCAAAGGTTCCAATGCACGGCGGTAAAGCGATGGTGGGAGTTTTCAGTGATCCGCCACGGCCTCGTCATGGTTGCGGACCGCTATTCATTCGGTTTCGCGCTTTCATCATTCAGCCTTTTCGACTATGAATGAAGAACCGGGCTTAGAGCTTTTTCGGAGGAGATTCATGGATTACCCGCGCAAACACTGGACTCTCTTTATCATCCTCTCCTTGCTGGTCAACCTGGCGATTTTTTCGACGCCGCAGGCACAAGAGAAAATTCTCATGTCCTACGGCGGCCATAACGAAACCGTCGGCCCCATGTGGGTGGCGGCCGATAGGGGGCTGTTTAAGAAATACGGGCTCGACGTGAATATGCTTCAGGTACGCAACGGCCAGGTCAGCCTGACCGCCGTGATGGCAGGCGATGTCCAAGCATTTTGGCCGGCGGTTTCCTCGGTCCTCAGCGGCGTTTCCGGCGGAGCGAAGCTCGGCTGCATCGCCTCTCCTTTTAACCGAATCGCTCGAGAGCTGATCGTCCGCAAAGAAATCGATTCCCTCGCCGCGCTGCGCGAGAAAAGTTTTGGCGTCCAGAGCATCGGCGGAGGATTCTGGCTGCAGACGATGATTGTTCTGGACCGGCTGGGTGTGGACCCGGACAAGAACGGACTGAAAATGCGGATCATTGGCGATGAGCCGACGATTCTCCAAGCCCTGCTCGCCTCGAACATCGACGCCGCGGTGATCACCTACGCGTCCGCCGCTGTGGCCAAGCGAGCGGGGCTCCGGTCTTTAGTGAACACGACCGATCTGCGCGTCCCGTACCAGGGCGTCGGCGTCTGCACGCGCAGCGACCGCATCGCGAACTCGCCGGATCTCATGCTCCGTCTTGTGAAAGGGATGGTGGACGGCCTGGTTTTCATTCACGACCCGCACAACAAGCGAGCCGTCATGGACATCTTGAAAAAACACCTTCGGCTGAGCAGCGACCCAGACGCCGAGACCTCCTACGATTCACTACGTTTGGTATCGACCCTTGATGTGACTCCCGATCCTGAGGCATGGAAAAACATTCAAAAGTTTGTTGCGCGCGCCAATCCAAAGGTCGCCCAGCTTGACGTCAACGAGATCATCACTGGCAGATTCGTAAAGACCCTGGAAGACACTGGTTACTTGCCGGAGGCGAGAAAGAAATTGGGACTTTAAATCGAGCACGGCGGAGAACTTCGCCGCGACACATTGAACGATTTGCTGAATGGAGGAATGATTATGCATGGCGGCAAAGCGATGGTGGAAGTTTTCAAGGGGGCGGGAGTGGACTATGTTTTCTGTTCCCCTGGCACCGAATGGCCTCCGGTGTGGGAAGCGTTCGCCGAAGCCAAGGAGCGAGGCGACACCAGCATCCAATACATCAATTGCCGTCATGAAGCGCTCGCCGTCGCCATGGCGTCAGGCTACACCAAAGTCACCGGCAAGCCGCAAGCAGTGTTGCTGCACGCCACCGCCGGGCCGCTCAACGGCGCCATGTATCTGCGCGCCGCCTATCAGGAGCGCGTGCCGATGGTGATTTGCTGCGGCGAAACCTCGGCCTACGGCGAAGATACACGCCTGCCTGACCCGGGCAACCAATGGGTGCATGATCTGGTCGACATCGGCGGGCCTGGCGAACTTCTGCGCCGCTGCGTCAAGTGGTCCGATCGCGTCACCTCGCCGACCATTCTCGTCAACAGCATCGAGCGCGCCCTTGAGATCGCCGTCGAGCCGCCTGCCGGCCCCGTGCTGCTCGGCGTGCCGTTCGAATGCATGCTGGATGAGGTCGCCCTGCCGCAGAACAGCCGGCCTAATCGCGTTGAGCGGCCGGTCGCCATCGACGAGCGCGCCATCGAAGAAGCCGTGGCCATGCTGCTGCGGGCGGAGCGTCCGGTGCTCCTCACCGAGCATTTGGGGCGCGACGTTGCGGCGCTTAAGCCGCTGGTCGATCTTTGCGAGTCGCTGGCGATTCCGGTGATGGAATCCTACCGGCCGGCGTTCGTCAATTTCCCGCGCGATCACGGCTTGTTTCTCCCCTATGATCTCGGCCGCGTCCAGGCCGCCGACCTCGTGCTCATGGCCGACGCCGTGAGTCCCTGGTATCCGCTCGACAAAGGACCGAAAGCCGATGCCAAGGTGATTTTTCTCGGCGACGAGTTTCCTTATTCGCGCTTGCCTTTCTGGGGCTACAAAGTCGATCTCGCTTTGGTCGCGCCGCCGGCGGCGACCCTGACGCGGCTGGTAAACGGAGTGAAGCGCTCCGAAGCGTTCGCCGCCAAACGGGCCGCCTATCAGGAACGGTTGCGGCAAATTCAACAAGAGCATGACAAACGGTTTGGCGCCATGCACGGCGACGCGATAGCGCATTCGGGCGATGTTCCAATCGATCCCCGCTGGCTTTGCCACGCGCTGAGCGAAGCCCTTCCCGCCAGTGGCGTCATCGTCGAAGAGACCACCACGCACCGTACGCTGATCCAAAATTTAATTCCGCGCAGCCAGCCGATGTCCTATCTCGCGCGCGTCACCGGCGGTCTGGGCGTGAGCTTGGGCTACGCGCTCGGGGCGAAGCTGGCGATGAAGAACCGTCCGGTTTTCGTGCTGGTCGGCGACGGCGGCTTTCACTACAACCCGGTACCGTCATGCTTGGGCGCGGCGCAGGAGCACCACCTGCCGATCACCGTGATCGTCTTCAACAATCAGCGCTATCTCTCGATGGAGCGCGGGTTGCTGAGATATTATCCTGACGGCGCCTCAAAGAAGACCGGTATCCACTTTGGCGGTCCGATAGCCGGCCCCGACTACCGCTACTATGCGGATATCTATGGCGGCTACGGCGTGCAAGTGAAAGATCCGAAAGAGATCAAGCCCGCGGTGGAGCGAGCGCTCAAGGAAAACGCCGCGGGCCGGCTCGCCGTCATCGACGTGGTGTTGAGCGACTACTTACCGAGGTAGCAATCATAATTTCACCGCAGAGACGCTGAGTTCGCCGAGTCCGGAGTGTTTCTCGATTAAAAACATTTTCCTCCGCGTCCTCCGCGGTGAAATCTCTTTTGGCTCGATACAATCAGCGTAGCCACTGAGAAATTTGCACTCTCAAAGAATTCCAGTTATCTAGGTTAGAGTGCAAACACCTGTTGCGGCAACTGCCAAAGCCAGACTACCCTTATCGGTTCCTTTCTTTTACGGCTGGGTAGCCGTAGCCCTTAGCTTTCTCACCACTTTGGTCGGTGCCGGCGTCCGCTCGGCGCCGACGGTGTTTATCCATCCCCTGGAAGTGGAGTTCGGTTGGAGTCGCGCTGACTGTTTCTTTACGGTCTTGCTGGTCCTCTCAGCGGCTGGCTGCTCGATCGTTTTGGTTCTCGCCGGGTAATGGCCGGGAGCCTGGCATTGATGGCGGTGGGCGTCGGCTTGACGACTCTCATGCGCGAGTACTGGCAACTGCTCATTCTTTGGGGCGTTGTCATCGGTGTGGCGGCCGGGGGCACGGCCTCCGTGCTTTCAGCGACGGTTGCCAACCGCTGGTTTGTCGCCCGGCGCGGCGTGGTGCTTGGCGTCCTCAACAGCGCGAACTCGACGGGGCAGCTCATCTTTCTCCCTCTGATGATGACGGTGATCGTGACGGTGGGATGGCGTGGAGGTTCCTTGCTGCTTCTCGCCGCCACGTTCGCGATGATTCCGCTCGTGGCGCTGTGGATGCGTGATGATCCCGCCGACATCGGTTTGGCCCCCTATGGTTCCACTCCGGTGCCTGCGTCGGGCGGGGCCGGGGCGTCTGCCGCAGATTCCGCGCGCGTGCCTTTGCGCGCTGCGTTGAAAACCTCGACATTTTGGCTATTAGCCGGGAGTTATTTTGTTTGCGGCGCAACCGCCAATGGACTGGTAGGGACACACCTTATCCCCCACGCCATCGACCGTGGGATTCCTGAGATCACCGCGGCGGCAACTGTCGGCGTCATGGGCGGGCTCAACTTCGTCGGCACGACGCTGTCGGGCTGGGTAATCGACTATGTCGCGGCGAAAAAGTGGCTCGCGCTCATATATGTGTTGCGGGCTCTATCGCTTTTCATTTTGCCGTTCGTCACCGATTTCTCCGGCCTGTTTATCTTCGCCGTGATCTACGGACTCGACTGGTTCGCCACCGTCGCCCCGACCATCGCCATCGCCTCGGATACCTTTGGCAAACGTTCCGTCGGCATCATCTACGGTTGGATTTTTGTTTTTCATCAAATCGGCGGCGCCGTGGCGGCCACCGCCGCGGGAGCCGTTCGCGTTTCGCTGGGGGAGTATCATTATGCGTTTCTAGCGGGCGGGCTTATGGCGTTGATCGCCGCCGGTCTCGCCTTGAGTATCCGCTCCCGTCCGCTCCCGCCGCCGCTTCCTCCTCGCACGGAAGCCGCACGCGCCTAACGCCGGGCGTCAGGCGCGGCTGGCAGCCGTCGCCTGCAC
>JACPFE010000453.1 GCA_016183145.1 Deltaproteobacteria bacterium
ATCGCAAATTTGCCGGAAACGCGAGGAGCGGCCCAGCCTTGTGGACCCCACGGGCAAGCCCGTGGCCTCTTCCAGCACGCCCGCGGGGCGGAATCCTGAACAGAGCCCCCGGCCAAGGGCGGGGCTTGGGTCGAAGGGTCACCCCGACCTGCTTGGACCCATGATCGCCCATTGGCCCCTGCTTGAACCGTGAACTCAAGTCGGACTATATAGATAGAGACAAACGCTTCTGCGCGACGACAACCCGAATACAATTTTCATCTCACGGGAGGAAATGACGGAATGAACGCGAAACTCGGAACCCGAATCATCGACGGCGACGGTCACATCATGGAGGACAACGCAGGAATCATCGCCCGCATGGAATCGCCCTACCGTGAGATCGCGCAACGCAAGGGCGTGATCTTCCCGCCGCTGGATCACCTCCACGCCGGGAGGGCCGTGGAGACGCCGCCGCAGCGCGACCAGCGCGCCCCGGTCGGGCCGCAGGGCTGGCTCGATTTTCTCGATGACGTCGGTATCGAGTGGACCGTACTCTATCCTACGACGGCTCTTGCTTACGGCAAGATCGTCAGTCTCGATTACGCCGTGGCGGTGTCCAAGGCGTACAACGACTGGCTCCACGAGACTTACGTCAAATTCAATCCCCGCTTCAAAGGCATGGCGCTGATCCCGATGCAGGATCCGGCGGAGGCGGCGAAGGAGCTGCGCCGCGCCGTGACCGAGCTGGGCATGCTCGGCGCGATGATGCCATCCAACGGCCTCGCGCATCCGCTCGGCGCGAAAGCGTACTGGCCGATTTATCAGGAAGCCAACCGGCTCGGCTGCTGCCTGGCGGTCCATGGCGGGGCCCACGACCGCTTCGGCATGGACCACATGAACATGTATGTGCCCGTGCACGCCCTCGGCCACCCTTGGGGCCTGACCATCAACTGCGCGGACATTCTTTACAACGGCATCTTCGACCGCTTCCCGCGCCTGCGCATCGCGTTTCTCGAAGGCGGTGTGGCCTGGCTGTTGCTGTTGCTCGAACGGTTGCACGCCTCGCATGAAACTCATTTTCAATATATCCCGCCCGGCGAGTTCGGCGTGCGCGAGGAAGAGGAGCCAAGCCGTTACGTCAAAAAGCTGATCAACGAAGACCGATTCTATCTGGGCATCGAGACCGAAGAGTTGACCATGCCGTTCGCGATCAAGACCGTCGGCAACAAGCCGTTTCTCTATTCATCCGATTTTCCGCACGAGGTGACCAACGAAAGCTGCAAGCACGACATCGGCGAGCTGATGGAAAGCGACGAAATCACTGACGACGACAAGGCCGCGCTGCTCTGGCGCAACGCGGAAACGTTCTACAAATTGCCGCTCTAGATCGCCGGTTCGAGCCAGAACGTCTTGAACCACTTGAACGGTTTGAACGACTTGAACATTTGGTACCGTTCAAAACGTTCAAGACGTTTAAGCCGTTCAAATCGTTAACGGAAGCTGACAAAGAAAGGATGAAGTCATGGACACCTGCCGTGCCGCCGTCATCACCGAGCATAATAAGCCGCTGACCATTCAGCGCGTGCCGATCCCCAAGCTCGACCCAGGCTCGCTGCTGGTCAAGATCACGGCTTCGACGCTGTGCGGCACCGACGTACACCGCTGGCATGGCCCGCTGGGCGACGGCGATACCCTGCCGATCATCACCGGCCACGAGCCCTGTGGTCTCATCGAAGAGATCGCCGGCCAGCGCGCCGATATTCTCGGCAATCCGGTGAAGCGCGGCGACCGGATCGTCTGGAGCTACGTCGCCTGCGGCTCTTGTTACTACTGCGCCGTCGCGCTCCAGCCCTGCATTTGCCCAGGCCGCGCGTCATGGGGACATAACCGCAGCGATCAACATCCGTATCTATTGGGAAGCTGCGCCGAGTACATGTACGTGCCGAAAGAATGTCTCATCATCAAAGTCCCCGAAGAAGTCACCTCCGCCTCGGCGGCGGCTTCCGCCTGCGCGTATCGCACGGTCATGCACGGCTTCGACCGGCTCGGCGCCATCAAGAGCCACGAGACCGTAGTCATTCAGGGCAGTGGGCCGCTCGGAAACTTCGCCACGGCCGTCGCCAGAGATCACGGCGCCAAGAAGGTGCTGGTCATCGGCGCGCCGGCCAACCGCTTGGAAGTGACCAAACGCATGGGCGCCGACGCGGTGCTGAATCTCGAAGAAGTGACCGAAGAGAAGGATCGACGCCGTTGGGTCCGCGATCACACCGAGGGGCGCGGCGCCGACATCGTGATTCAAGTGGCGAACAACCTGGCGGTGCCCGAAGGGCTGACCCTGGTGCGCGGCGGCGGGCGTTACTTGAACATCGGCGCCGGCGGCAAAGCCAACATCGCCGTCGAGCGACTGCCGCAGGAAATGCTTTTTATCACCGTTCGCTCCGCCGAGCCGCGCCACTGGCTCCAGGCCATCGACTTTTTGGCGTCGCGCAAGAAAATTTTCCCGTTCGAGGAGATGATCAGTAAAAGCTACAGCCTGGAACAGATCAATGAAGCGATGCAGGCGATGGCGAGCTATGCGGTCGTCAAAGCGGTGATCAACTTACAATAGCAAGTCATTAAGCACTCAGAGGGTCCTATGAATTACCAATTGGAGCATGTCGCGATTTATTGCAAAGATATCGGTGAATCGGTCAAGTTCTACGAAAAGTTCTTCGGCGGACAGCCCACGCCTGTGCGTAAGGGCGCGGCGGGTTACGGATTCTGTTTCGTGAGAATCGCCGGCGCGCCGTCGATCCAATTGATGGAGTCCGCGACCGAAACTGGCGTCCACCACTATGGTTACGTGACCGACGACATCGAACAAACCGCCAAAGAATTCCGCGAAAAAGGCGCGCAAATCCTGCGCGAGAACCGCGATGCAGCGGGAAAACTCACGACCATCTTCGTAAAAGACCCGAACGGGCTTGAGTTGGAGATCAGAAGCCCGCGCTAGTCCGTTGGACTCAATCCAGTTGCGCCCAGTCCTTGAATTCTTCGAGACCGAGCTGCGTGAGCGTGTTCATGAACGGCCGGCCGGTTTTTTCGTGCCGGCCGGATAGGCGATAGTACTCGTAAACCATACCGGGCAAATACTTGGCGATGGTAAAGCCTTTGAATTTTCCGTCGGGCACCGGATCGAGAAAACGCTGGCCGACTTGCTGCCAATCATGCTCGGCGACCCAGCCCCGCTGCGTGGCGAAGATGCTCTGCAAGACGATGCTGCGATGGCCCGCGGCCATCGCTTCGTCGAGGGTAAAGTTCCAGCCGGTGATGGCGTTGAAAGAATCGACGACGCTGTTCAGGCCGTCGGGCTTAAGATGCATCTGAGCGAACCAGCAGCCGCCCATGACACCGACGAACTGGCGGTACTGTTCGGCAATGACGTTCGCTTGCGGCCAGCCGTCGGGCTTGTCGCGGTCGAGAGGTCCCCACTTCTCGCGATATTTTAAATCGGGCGGTGGATTCGCCGTGCCGCCGCCCTGGGGTTTCATGCCGCCGCTGGCGACCAGCTCGCGCAGCATATTACTAAAATGCGGCCGCCAGTCATGCATCGCGGGCACACCGCGCTTGGTGTGGACGACGAACTTGAGCGCGTTGCCGCCGATCGCCTCGGCCACTTCGAGCGGCCCATCGGCGATCAGATTGCCCCACTTCCCCTCGCGCCGCGCGGTCATCTCGAGCAATTTATCGATCGCTTCGAGGTTGCCCCATTCCAGCCGCAGCCCATCGGTGTCCGCGGGGCCGATTAGCCCCTTCTCCCAGGCCTCGAAGAGAACTCCCGCGCCGAAAGAAAAATGGCCGCACTCGATGCCGAGGTCGTTGATGCGCTCGGCGAGATAGAGCGTCGCGTTGCCTTTGATCCCCAGGTTCCAAAACGTATCCATCCATTCGGCGCCGGCGTTGAAGTGGCCGACTTTGCCTTTGAAATCACCTTCGCCGATCTCCACGTCCCAGGGGCAGAGGCGCGCGCACTGGAAGCAAGGCCGTTGCACGATCCGATCCTGGTCGAAGCCGCGATTGTGGTCGCCGATGAGCGAGCTTTGCATGTTATTGTTGGGCAGCGCGTCGAGATGCCGGGCGTGCCCCACCGTTCTTCTGTCATCGACATCGTATACTTGCAGCGTCTTGCGCCAGCGCAGGCCCGCTTCGATGAGCGCCGCCCGGTCGTGGAGCGGCGGCCGCTTGGTACCATAAACCACGATGCCCTTGAGTTTTTTCGCGCCGAAGATCGCGCCGCCGCTGTGCGAGGCGGAGTGGTTGTAGTCGTTGCACAGCATCGCCGCGTTGACTAAATGCTCGCCCGCCTGGCCGATGCCCATCACCTTGGCGTCTTTGATGCCGACATCGGCGCGCAGCAGGTCTTCGGTGTCGCGCGCGCCCTTGCCCCAGAAGTGGCCGGCATCGCGCAGACCGGGCTTGCCGTCGTTGATAAAGAGGTAAGTCGGCTTCGACGCCGCGCCTTCGATGATCACGCCGTCGTATCCCGCCGACTTGAGATAGGCGGCCCAGTGACCGCTCGATGCGCCGCGCCCCAGGGAATTTTTCGTCATGGGGCTTAAAAACACCGCTGTCACCTTGGTGCCGCCGGGGGTGAAGCCGGTGCCGGTGAGCGGTCCGGTCATCATCACGACTTTATTCTCTACGCCGTAGGGCTTGGCGTCGAGCGGCAATTCCTTGAGCAAGATATATTCGGCGAGCGCCTGCCCGCCGATGTATTTTCTCAGCAGCGGCTCCTCCGGCAGGTTTTCGTCCCGCATCGATCCCGTGGTCAAATCGACGCGCAGGATCTTCCCCATGTAGCCGCCCGGCAGCTTGGTCTTGCGCTGCGCCGGAAAAAGATCAGACCTGTTTGCCATAGTACCCTCGGCTAAAGAAATTGGAGTCTTGGGTCTTAGACCCACCCATTACTCCATTACTCCAACACTCCATTACTCCCTATCTTTCGTTTACGCCAGCGGATTCTTGCAGATCACGTTGAGCAGCGCCTGGCGCCGCTCCTGTTTGACGGCTTTGAGCGCGCGCTCAAGCGCCCGCGGCACTTCATCGGGCTCCTCAACGCGCTCGGCGTAGGCGCCGCAAGCTTGCGCCGTAAGCTCGAATTGCGGCGACGGGCTCAGGTCGGTGCCGGGAAAATTGCGCGTCTTCGCCGCGACGCCTTCGGGATACAGGCCGCGCGCGGCGTTGACGCTCGCGTTCCACACTTGATTGTTGTAGACAACGGTGAGAAAGGGAATGCCGTATTTCTGCGCCGTGAAATGACAAGCCGTCGGCGCGCCGAACATGTAGGAGCCGTCCCCTTCCGCCGCGATCACCGTTGCGTCCGGCGCGCCGAGCTTCATGCCGATGGCTGCGCCCAATCCCCAGCCGAGGTGGCCGGCGAGAGGCGTGCTGAACAACGAGCCTGGGCGGTTCAGCGTGATGACCTCAGCGAACTTGGACGTGATCGTTTCGTTGGCAATAATCG
Organism: Deltaproteobacteria bacterium; assembly: GCA_016183145.1. Taxonomy (GTDB): domain Bacteria; phylum Desulfobacterota; class Binatia; order UBA9968; family UBA9968; genus JACPFE01. The sequence goes on from JACPFE010000453.1 coordinate 5,486, forward strand.
TTTTATCGTCCATGAGGTCGCCGATGCATTTCGACAGCCAGATGGGATTGATCGGTTTTTCCTTCTTGGCCGATTCGATGCCCGCGGCGATTTCGCGGATCATCGCGTCATGTTCGCTTTGAATCCTTTTTCGCCGCTCTTCAAACCTGCTTTTCGACCCGGTTCCGGCGGCGAGCTTGGCCTTGATGATCGGGTTCAGCACCGGCAGCGTTACTTCCGAGCAGCCCGTCAGCGGCAGGTCCGCGGGAAAGCCCCAGCCGGGAATCGCGGTGAACAACGGGTCGCGCTCGAGGTGGATGATCTTGGCGCCGTCACGAAGAAAACTGCGGCTGGGCGGCTCCCAGGGCACGTCGATATCGATGAAGAAAAGCAGGTCGGCGTTCTTCGCGTACTTGGTGGTCTGGCTGCCGACGTAAAGCGGGTGATCCGTCGGGAAGTTCACATGATTGAGCTGCTGGACTACGGGGATCGAGAGCAGCTCGGCCAGCTCGACGAGATGGTCCACCGCTTCGGGATTGCGCCCGAGGTATTTGGTCGCGATCAGCGGGCTCTCGGCGTCGATCAAGAGTTCTGCGGCTTTCTCTAACGACGCTTGGTTGGCTTGTGTCTTGCCCGCCGGTTCCAGCGCGCCGGAAGACAATTGCGTGGATTCCAGCGCTTCACACAGCCACTCGCGCGGCAAGGTCAGATAGACCGGACCGCGCGGCTCGCTCATGGCGATCTTGTAGGCGCGCGACACCACCGCGGCGAGATTCTGGTTGGTTCTGACTTCGTAATCCCACTTGACGAATTCCCGGACGACATTGCCCTGATCGCGCGACTCCTGGCGCCAGTGAATGTTTTGGCTCTTGCCGCCGCGCAGCTCACCTTCCGTGATCGGCGTGCGTCCGGCTACGAGGAACAACGGCACGTTAGAAGCATTCGCGTTCAAGATGCCGCCCAGAGCATTTGCCGTTCCCGGCAGAGTATGGACGAGCACCATCTGCGGCTTATGCGTCACGTTGTAATAACCATGCGCCATCGACACCGCCGCCATTTCATGGGGCACGACGATCGGGCGCCTCGGCCCCGGTGGATACGGGAATCGTCGTTGGGCTTTTCTCGGCCATGGATATTTCCTTTCTTAATCTAGCTCGACATTAGAGAGCCTTGGTAGGTTGGCCCAACTCTGTCAAGAACGAGAGACTATTTCAAGGTGACATTTAACCGCGAACAACCCAGCGCGGCGCAGCCGCAACCAAAGCAGGAATGCTTATTTCACCACAGAGGCACAGAGATCGCAGAGTTCAGAGTATCTTATAGTCGAAAACTCCGTGCTCGGCGCCCTCCGCGCCTCCGCGGTGAGTTCTCTTGAAGTTACTTGGGTACCACGAAGAATCGCTGCCGCGGCGCACAAGCTGCGCGAACTTTACTGAAAGAGCTCGCTGGAGGTTATTTTCTCCAGAAATAGATCCGAACGGCGGATGGCTTCCTCTCTATCCTCAGGGGAAATGGTGATCGCCTTCTTGGCGAACCTCTCGCAGTAGCCGCACTTCTCGCAGGAGACATAGCGGCAGTCGATCTTCTTGAGGCCGTTAAAAAATCCATCGAGCTTTTGGTTGTCGATAAAAGTCTTTTCGGCGGCAAAGATCGCATCCCCCATCTGGCGCAGGTTTTCTCTCGCGCCGGGATCCATAGCTTTGGCTCCGGGCACAAACCGGTGCTCGGTCCTTCTTGTGTGCAGGCAGATGATGTCCGCCAGGTTCCCCTGATATTTTCTTTCGCTGTAGGCCTTGACTCGTTTTAGCAGGCCTCTCGCGGTCAGGGAGCGATCGACGAGCTTGAACTTGCTGATGCCGATTTCTTCATAGTGATGGAGATCTTCCGGCCTGATCCACCCGGACTTGATAATCTCCACGGGATTTTTCACCCGGATGTTTTTGCAGTTGACCAGGCAGGAATCGACATAGGCGCCGCCTGCCTCCTCGTGCGGCTGCGAACCGTGGGAGGCCAGGTTGGCATGATAATTAGCGAAGGGACAGCCTCTCAAGCAGGCGAGATTGGCGAAGACTTGTATCTCACAGCGAAGGTTTTGCCGCATGAGACGGAGCATCTTGAAGTCACGGCTCGGCCCATCGTCGGGAATGACCACCTCGTCGGCGCCAAGATCTTCCCAAAACTTCGCTTTCTCCAGGGAGTCCACGTTGGCATACTTGCCGGCGCAAACCTTAAGCGTGGGAAATTGTTTCTTGATGATCTGGGCGATGAAGGGAATGGTTACCGTCACCATATCCGGGGCTTGCTCCGCCACCCACTCAAGGTATCTGATGATCGCCCGGTGAAACTCACCGCCGTATTCTCGATTGCCCAGACAGGCGGTGTTGACCAGGTAGTTGAATTTGAAACCGAGGCGCTGCGCCTGCTTTATATGATCCGTTGCTCGTTCCCGATCCACCGTAGGCAGGAGGGAGGCCTGGCGCCCGCTTCCGACTACCTCCGTGGGAACGCTTCCGTAGAGCCATTTTGCGCTGGGATATTCTCTAAGACGAACAAGATAATCGTTCTCCCATGTCGTCGGCACGGAAAGTATCATGGTCTTCTCCTCCCTTAAGCAAGCGAAGTAGGCGAGATTGGAGTTGTCTTGGGATTGTTGCAACGAGAAGCAGAATAAGTGCCAAGATTGTAAACGCTTCTCTTATTACATGATTCCTGGAAAAAGATTTTCAGCGCTAAGAAACACGGGGGGTTGTTTCCCTATCTTGAGAATAGATCTCACGCATTGACCATGATCGCTTTGCCCCATCGCTCGGCGTTTACGCTTCGACGATATCTCGCTTCGTACTCTCGACGAATGCAACGACCTCGTCGCGTTCGGCCTGCGGCACTTTGAACGCCTCCAGCGTGGCATTGAGATGTCCCAAGAATGCAGACCAATCGCCTTCGCTGATTTTCATCCCCTTATGCGAGGTCTTCATATCCCGCCCGGTGTAGTAGAGTGGCCCGCCCGCACTGGCGCAGAGAAAATCGATCAGCAACTGCTTCTCCCGCCGCAAGCCGTCCTCGCCGCGATTTTGCCAGAAACGAGCCAGACGCGAATCCGCTTGCAGGCGCGGCAACAGATCGACCGCGGCGATGGCGTCATAGCTGCCAAGCCGTTCGTAGAGTGATTTGTTCGCCATAGTTCTATCTCCTATTTCTTACTGCACTTGGCGTGCTTATGCGGCTCGCGCAGATTTTCCGGCGGC
>JACPFE010000454.1 GCA_016183145.1 Deltaproteobacteria bacterium
CCTGGCGGATCGCAGACTTCCTTTTGATCCTAGCTTTCCTTTCTTTCCGACTCTTCAGAGGAAGGTGGATCTTCACCTACGACGAATTAAACGGGTTTACCTACACCTCTGGCACCGTCGGCGCCAACCAGAGCCGGACCAGTTGCACTTACGAGTACAATTCCATCGGCAATCTCACCAACAAGTGCGGTGCGGCGTTCAAGTACAACCACGCGATGGACATGCGGCGCCAGGTACGTCTTTTTCACGACAAGACCGTCACGGAGCGTAAAGAGATTCCCGGCTTGGAGCCCAAGCGAGCCGATGTTATTATCTCCGGCGCTTGCTTGATCAAGAGGATCATGACTTTCTTTCATCCGGTGGAAGTGATCGTCAGCGATCAAGGCGTGCGCTACGGCCTGCTTTACGAAAGGCTCGATCGACTAAAATAACTGTTGACATTTCCAATCGAATTCGGAATATTCTGAACTTGTTTTCGTCCGGCGAAACCAGGCGTGGTGCGCAAAACCAATCGTTCCACCGGAGATCCAAGAGGGGGAAGGGCAATGACCAAAGGTGATTTAGTCGAAGCGGTGGCCAAAGCGGCTGGAATCAACAAGCGGGTGGCGGGGGACGCGGTGGATGCGACTTTCGAAACCATTATTCGAGCGATAAGAAAAAGCAAGCGTTTCCAGGTTCCCGATTTCGGCACCTTCACGGTGCGCTCGCGCAAGGCGCGCAAGGGCACCAATCCGCAGACCGGCGACGTCATCGCGCTCAAAGCCAGCCGCACGGTCGGATTCAAGCCGGCTCCCGCGTTAAAGAAAGGGTTGTAAGCTTATTTCACATAGGGTCATCCGGATAGGCCGCCACGAACGCCGTGGCGGCCTTTTTTTCGCCCACTTGATGAAAATGGCGCGGGCACGTAAAATGATCGGAATTGAGAGATGATCATGAGTTTCGACAGAGCGTTGTCATGTCGCTAAAAACTGAAAAAATTTGGTTCGACGGCGAGATGGTCCGTTGGGAAGATGCCAAGGTTCACGTCTTGGCCCACGCCCTCCATTACGGCACCGCCTATTTCGAGGGGATTCGCTGCTACGCCCTGGCGGATGGTCGGTCCGCAGTCTTTCGTCTGGATGAGCATATTCGGCGCTTCGCCGATTCAGGCAAGATATTGGGATTCCCGCTGCCCTACACGGTCGAGCAGATGCGCCAGGCGACCCTCGAGGTGGTCCGGGCGAATCATTTGAAAGAATGTTACATCCGGCCGCTGGCCTTCGTCGGTCTCGGCGAAATGGGACTCTACGCGCCGAAGAACCCGGTCAACGTGTGCATCGCGGTGTGGCCGTGGGGGGCTTATCTCGGCGATGAGGGGTTGCAAAACGGCATCCGCGCCAAGGTCTCTTCCTACACGCGCCACCACGTCAACGTGATGATGACCAAAAGCAAGGCTTCGGGAAATTATATCAATTCCGTATTGGCCAAGACCGAGGTCAAGAACGCGGGTTACGACGAAGCGATCATGCTCGACGCCGAGGGCTACGTCGCCGAAGCCAGCGGTGAAAATATTTTCCTGGTGCGCGATCGCAGAGTGAAGACGACGCCGCTCACCTCCATCCTGCCGGGGATCACCCGCGACTCGATCATCACCATCGCCCGGGACAAGGGGTATGAGCTGGTCGAAGAGCGCTTCACGCGCGACGAGCTCTATACCGCCGACGAAGCGTTTTTCACCGGCACGGCGGCGGAGCTGACGCCGATCCGTGAAATCGATGACCGCCCAATCGGCGCCGGAAGGCGCGGCCCGGTCACGGCGGATCTTCAACAGACCTTCTTCGACGTCATCAAAGGCAAGAACGAGAGGTATGCGACGTGGTTGGCGTATCTTTGATCGCCCGGCTTGGGAGGGATTCAACATTTTTCTCCGGCGCGTCACGCGCCTGTTCGTCGAGCGATTTAACGCATGGCCGAAGCGCGTGAACCGACCCTGCGGGTAACGATGCTGCCGCGCGACACCAACGCCCGCGGAACCATTTTCGGCGGCGTCATTTTGAGCCACATCGACTTGGCCGGCGCCGTGGCGGCATCGCGGTGCGCGGCGAGAAATTTCGTAACCCGGTTCATGCGCGAGGTCGGGTTCATCGCGCCGGTTTACGTGGGCGATGTGGTCAGTTTTTACGCCCAGGTGGTTCGTGAAGGGCGCACCTCGGTGACGATCCAGGTCAATGTCGAGGCGGAGAGGAGCCATGACCCAGGAAGGCGGGTGGCCGTTACGGAAGCCGAAGTGGTTTACGTCGCGGTCGATGAAGACGGAAAGGCGATTCCGATCCGGTGAGTTGATGAGACAGCATACGACCATCGCCGGTGCTGCGGTTGCCGTTTTTTTGGCGACGGCGGCTTTCGCGCAAACCCCGCCAGCGAAAATGGGCCGGGTGGGCTGCCCGCATTGCATCAATGACGGCTCGGCGATTTCGCGGTGGCTGCAAAAGGCCGACGAGCTGCACGCCGCGCTCAAGCCCAAAGAGGCTCTCGCGGAGCTTCTCAAGGTGCTGGACCGGGACGCGCACCACGCCGAGGCGCTCTCCAAAATCTCCCGCGTTTATATCGATTTCGGCGACATGATTGCGGAGACGACGCCGGACTGGGAAGCAAAACGATTGAAGCAGTACCAGGCCGCCGAGCAGTACGCGCGCAAGGCGGTAAAGGCGGATGCTAATTTGGCCTGGGGCTATTTTTACGTGGCCGCTTCCTTGGGCAGCATCGCCGCCGTCTCGCCGGTGGCCAAGCAAATCGATCTGGCGGGCGAAATTCGCGGCTTCGTTGAAAAGGCGTTGGAGCTCGATCCGCAAAATGGTTTTGCCTATCATCTCTATGGCGTGTGGCATCGGAAAATGGCCGAGATCGGCAAAATGCAACGGGTGTTGGCTTCAGTATTTATCGGGCGCTCGCCGCCGCATGGGAGCGTGGAAAAGTCCATCGAGTATCTGAAGAAAGCGGTTTCTTTGAACCCCACCGTCATCGTTAGCCGGTTGGAGCTGGCGCGCGGTTACATCACAGTGGAAAATTGGTCCTCCGCGCGCAATTGGCTGGTGTCGATCCGAGACCTGCCCGGGCAATTTTCCGACGACCCGAACCATAAGCAAAAAGCCGAACAGCTGCTTGAGGAGATCAAGGAACGGTAGCGCGCAGGAACTAAAGTTCGTCTACAAATTCAATAGCCCACTGTCGTCATTCCCGCGCATCCGCCAGAGGACGGATCAGCCTTAGGCTGAAGCGGGAATCCAGCGGTCCTTCGAGGGCCTGGATTCCGGGTCGCGCTAGCTGTCGCCAGCTTGCCCGGAATGACGTTTTAATTGCGCTGCGAACTTCGGTTCCACGACACTAACCGGGTGTTGAAATAGTCTCGCCCGCTACGCTCCATCGGCTCGCGAGCCGTCGTGCTCGAATTGCGAACACGATTCACGAACACGAAGATCCAAAACCTCGCACCCTCTCCTTTGCATGGGAAGCAGCCATTCAGTATCTATGGGCACTGAGATGATCAGGTATAGACGCATATCGCTTGTGCTGGCACTAACGCTCTTGCTCGCCGGTTGCGGCCGGTCGTCTGACTCGTCCA